>JBDTJK010000390.1:0-3238 GCA_039935875.1 Casimicrobiaceae bacterium | reverse complement strand
TCTGGGGTTGGTGTCGCTGCTCGATACCGTGCAGCGCCTCCAGCGCATTTCATGAACCGCCGTATGCGGAACCGCACGTACGGTGGTGTGGGAGGGCGACCGGGGTAACCCGGTCCCCTACCCGATTCTCGCAGCTCATTGCGGCGAAAGGGCTCCATGCACGATTTCTCGTGGTTGACGATTGGCATCCTCGCAGGGGTGGTGGTGGTCATTGCCGCCATCTTGCTGCGTGCGGCGTTGTCGTCGGAGAATCCTCCCGGCTGGCTTTCCTTCATCTCGCGCAGGAAGTCCCAAGGGCAACCCACGCAGTGGAAGGAGTGGAAAGATGATGACTAGATCGGCTAAATTCCCGCAATGACCGCGCGCGCACGCGCGTCGCAATACCGCCGCGGGACGACTTTTACAGACCGATGACCTGTGCTCACCTGCTTCGCGGGGCGGCCTGTGGCGGCGCGAAGCTTGGACCCGTTCAGCGTCGCGACAGGCCGGCGCCGAGGATGGCTCCGACGGCTGCGGCGATGGCAATCGACTGCCACGGATTCTGCCGGACATAGCGATCGGTGTTGTCCCGCGCCAGTTGCGTGCGCTGTATCGCCTCGTCGTGCAACTCGTCGTAGCGCACACGCAGTGTTGCGAGCTTGCGATCGAGCTCCTCACGTGCCAACGTATATGCGTCGCTCGAAATCGACTTTGCGCGGTCGAGTAGCGCGTCGGTGTCGGCGAGCAGTTGCTTGCACTCGGCGATGAGTTCGCGCTTGGCATCCTGCCGATTGAGGGCGCTCACATCCTCGAGTGACACCGCGTTGCTGATTCCACTTGAACTCTGGGCCATCAGATTCTCCTAGTTGCCAGTCATTGCGATTGCGACAAATCGCCGTCATCGACATGGTGCGCCTTTCCAGCCGACCGAGTCTGTCAGTCCGACACCGATAATCCCGGACCGGATTGCATGGCCGTACGCTTCGGAGGGCACCGGCGCTGGCGGATGACATTGTCCGCGAGCCTCCGACGCCCTGATCGGGCTTTCACCGATTGCCATTCGCCATCCGCCCGTTAGAGTGAATGCAACGGCTGCAGGCTTGCAATGACTGTCGTAGTCCGAATGGGCGATGGTCGCCCGCCGCAATGATGGCGATCATCGCAACAGCGCAGCTTTCGTAAACACGTACAAAGACGGCAGGAGGCTTCCATGTCGCATGTGCTCGACCCCGATCATCTGGTCACCGATGCCCATTATTCGGCCGCGCTCGACGAACTCGAAGAGCTGATGCTCTCCGATCCCGATACTCCCGCCGGACGCCGCTTTGACGAGCTGGTGGCCCTGATCGAAGAGTACGAGGCGCGCAACTGGCCAGCTGAGCTGCCACCGCGCGCCGGTGTGCGCCAGCCGGCCACGGGTTACAGCCTGCGCTGACGCGCACGCTGCGGAACGGATTGCAGCAGGTCGTGCAAGGCGCATGCGACCACCTTGGTTGCCTTGCGCAGGTCGTCAAGCACCAGGTTTTCGTCGGCGCGCTTCGCGTTGGATTCGAGAATCGTGCGCGGACCGGCACCGTATAACACCGTGGGCACCGCATGCTGCGCATACAGCCGGGCGTCGGTGTAGAGCGGCGTCGCGCCAGCGGGAATAACCTCGCCGAAAATCGACAGCGCGTGCTCCTGAAGCGCGGCGAGCAATCGCTCGTGGCCGGCGAGCGGCGCCAGTGGCGATGCGCGCAGCAGGCGCCGGACCTCGATCGTCGTACCCGGACATGCTAACGCCACGCCATTGATGAGTGCGCGCAACGAGCACTCCACTGCGCGCGCGTCCTCTTCCGGAATTACCCGGCGGTCGAGCTTCAACGCCACGCGCTCCGGCACCACGTTGGTGTTGCTGCCACCGGCGATGACCCCAACCACAAGTGTGGGTGAGTCGATGCCGGCTACCCGTGAACGGATGTGAGCGAGATCGGCCGCATGTGCATACAACGCGTTGAGCAACTGCGTGGCCGCGCGCAACGCGTCGACGCCGCTTGCCGGCATCGCCGCGTGCGCGGCACGCCCGTGCACGATGACTTCCAGCTGCACGCACCCGTTGTGGGCGATGCCCACCTCGTAGCTGAACCCGGGGCAGAGCGCATAGTCGGGATCGACGATGCCTTGCGCGAGCAGCCACTGCGGGCCATAGCGTCCGCCGAATTCCTCGTCATACGTGACGTGCAGTTCAATCGAGCCACGGGTGGGCTTCGCTTCCGCCGCGAGTGCGCGAAGCGCGTAGGCATAGGTTGCAATATCGCATTTCGACACCGCGGCACCGCGTCCGTAGATGCGTCCGTCGGCGATCTCGCCGGCATGCGGGGGATGAGTCCAGCCGGTGCCTGGCGGCACCACGTCGCCATGCACGTTGAGCGCGATCACGGGGCCGTCGCCGAATCGCCGTCGTACCACCAGGTTGGTCAGCGACCCGAGGCCATAGGTGTGCACGTCGGCCTGCGCCACGGGATGGCGTTCGACGATGAAGCCCATCCGCGTCAGCAGGTCGGCGGTGCGCGCAGCGTGCGGGGCGTTGTCACCCGGCGGCGTGTCGGTGGGGACGCGTAAGAGCTCACGCAGGAATGCGATCGACTCGTCAAGGTGATTGTCGATCCAGTCGTGGAGACGATCGTAGACGCTCAGTGACGGAGGTGGCGCGGGCATCTGCAGGCGGAGGCGGATTCGAATTCGCTCTTTACAGCATCTTTATACGCGCGCCCGAAGACGTTGCGCAATCTTGACGCCGCGCCCGCCATGCTGGCTGCACTGAATCGTGCGAAGGAATGCAAGCCGTGGCCGACCTCGCGTGCGTGGCAATACTGATCGTCTTTTTCGCGCTGTCGTTCGGCCTTGTGCGAGCTTGCGCGGCACTGCGCGGCGGCGGGCGGCGGTCATGAACTGGGTCTACTGGATCAGCGGCGCTGCGGCGGCGCTGGTGTTCGCGTACCTGCTCGTCGCACTGTTCAGGCCGGAGTATTTCTAATGAACACCGCCGGCTGGATGCAGCTTGCGCTGTATATCGTCGTCCTGATGCTGTGCGCGAACCCGCTCGGAGCGTACATGGCGGCCGTGTACGAAGGCCGCGCCACGCGCGCGCAACGCGTCGGCGGCTGGCTCGAGCGCCTCGTCTATCGCGGCGCGGGTGTCGACGCGGCGCGGCCGATGAGCTGGATCGACTACGCGCTGGCGATGCTGTGGTTCAACCTCGCCGGCGCGCTCGTCGTGT
>JBDTJK010000389.1:0-10363 GCA_039935875.1 Casimicrobiaceae bacterium | reverse complement strand
TGAGGCGCTCCTCGACGCTGCCCGCGCGCCACGCGAGGTCCTCCTCGGGCTTCTTGCCGACGCTGCGATATTGCTCGGCGAACGTGACGAGCCGTTCGGTCGCATCGGGACGGCGGTTGAGCACCGCGTCCTCGACATGCTCGCGCAGTGCTCGATCCAGTTCGTCGTACACGCCGAGCTGACCTGCATTGACGATGCCCATCGTCATCCCGGCACGGACCGCGTGATACAGGAACACCGTATGGATCGCCTCGCGCACCGGGTCGTTGCCGCGGAAGCTGAAGCTGACGTTGGATACGCCACCAGAGACCTTGGCGTGCGGCAGGTGCGCGCGCACCCACGCGGTCGCGCGAATGTAGTCGACCGCGTAGTTCGAATGTTCGTCGATGCCGGTGGCGATCGCGAACACGTTCGGATCGAATACGATGTCTTCCGGCGGAAAGCCGACCTGGTCGACCAGCAGGTCGTACGCGCGGCGCATCACTTCGCAGCGGCGCTCGAACGTGTCCGCCTGACCCTTTTCGTCGAACGCCATCACCACCGCGGCAGCGCCATAGCGCCTGACGAGCCTGGCCTGGCGCAGGAACTCGGCCTCGCCTTCCTTCATCGAGATCGAGTTGACGATCGGCTTGCCCTGCACGCACTTGAGGCCCGCCTCGATCACCTCCCACTTCGACGAGTCGATCATGATCGGGACGCGCGCGATGTCGGGCTCGGACGCGATCAGCGACAGGAAGTGCACCATCGCCGCCTTCGAGTCGAGCATCGCCTCGTCCATGTTGACGTCGATAACCTGCGCGCCGTTCTGCACCTGCTGGCGCGCGACCTCGACGGCACCGGCGAAGTCACCGGCGAGGATCAGTCGCGCGAAGGCCCTGGAGCCGGTGACATTGGTGCGTTCGCCGACATTGACGAACAGCGTATCGTCGCCGATCAGCAGGGGTTCGAGTCCGGCGAGGCGGGTGATACGCGATGCCGTCATCGCGCGCTTTCCTTGGCAATCACGCCACTTCCTCGACTGCTGCGATCGACCGCACGCGGCGCGGCGCCAGCGTGGCCACCGACTTGGCGATCGCGCGGATATGCTCGGGGGTCGTACCGCAGCAACCGCCGACGATGTTGACGAAACCCGCGCGCGCGAACTCTTCCAGCATCGACGAAGTCTGCGCCGGGGTCTCGTCGTAGCCGGTGTCCGACATCGGATTGGGAAGACCGGCATTGGGGTAGCACAGCACGAACGTATCGGCGACACGCGCGATGTCCTCGATGTACGGACGCATCAGCGCCGCGCCGAGCGCACAGTTGAGTCCCACCGCCAGAGGACGCATGTGGCGGATCGAATTCCAGAATGCTTCGGGCGTCTGCCCGGATAGCGTGCGCCCAGAAGCATCAGTGATCGTTCCGGACACGAACAGCGGCAGCCGCTGGCCGCGGCGCTCGAACACCGCGTCGATCGCGAACAACGCCGCCTTCGCGTTCAGCGTGTCGAATATCGTCTCGACCAACAGCAGGTCGACACCGCCATCCAAAAGCGCATCGGCGGCCTCGCCGTAGGCGACGACCAGTTCGTCGAAGTTCACGTTGCGCGCGCCGGGATCGTTGACGTCCGCGGAGATCGATGCGGTGCGGTTGGTCGGCCCCAGCGCGCCGGCGACGAAGCGCGGGCGCGAAGGATCGGCAGCCGTCGCGCGGTCCGCGCAATCGCGGGCGATGGCTGCGGCCCGCAGGTTGATCTCGCGAACCTGCGCCTGCATCCCGTAGTCGGCCTGCGCGATCGACGTCGCGTTGAATGTATTGGTCTCGATGATGTCGGCGCCGGCCGCCAGGTAGGCATCGTGGACGCCGCGCACCACGTCCGGCCGGGTCAGCACCAGCAGGTCGTTGTCGCCCTTCAAATCGTGTGCATGGTCGTGGAAGGCGCCGCGGAAATCGGTTTCGCCCAGCCGGCACTGCTGGATCATCGTGCCCATCGCCCCGTCCAGGACGAGGATCCTCTGTTCGAGCAGATGGGAGAGCAGCGCGGTTCTGTCAGGTTGCATGGCAGGAAGTCAGGTTGCGATGGTCACAAAAAAACCCGGTCAGCTTGGCAACTGCGCGGGTCGATGTCACCAACGCCGCTTTAGCAGTATTTGTAGAGCGCCCGCAAGCTGGGAAACCGAGGGTTTCCAATCAAATCGGCGCTTGTTAAACAGAGTAGGGGCGCGCGTGCACTATGTCAACCGTCACGCGCAAGCGACCGTGGTAAATTTGCACCCATGATGAAACACCTGACGCCCAACGAAGCCAGCGAATTCCTGCAGCAGAACCCGCAGGCCGTTTTCGTCGATTGCCGCAGCGAGATGGAGTTCCTGTTCGTCGGCCACCCGAACGGCGCGCAGCACGTTCCATGGAACGATGGCCCGGACTGGGAGATCAATCCGCACTTCGTCGGACAGGTAAAGAAGATCGCGAGCATGCATCGCCCGGTCATCCTCATCTGCCGCAGCGGTCACCGATCGGTGGACGCGGGACTTGCGCTGGAGGAAGGTGGTTTCAAGGAGGTCTACAACGTGCTCGAGGGCTTCGAAGGCCCCCTCGACGATGATCACCATCGTGGCACGCAGACCGGATGGCGCCACGACGGCCTGCCATGGGAACAGCTCTAGGCGCGCGCTGCGCAGCACCGGGGGCCGCGCCTGTGCAGTCCCGGATCCCGATTCACGCGGCAGCTTGCGGCCCGTGAGGTTGCGTCAGCACGATGCCATCCATCGCTCCGCCGGCAAACTTGTGAACAACGCTGCGCTGCCTGCAGAATCTGCGCTGCGGCATGCATTCGCGCAAGCCATGTCGCGCGCGCCCGGCGCTGACGAAGTCGCGTACTACGCGCAACATCTTGGGCTCGCTGGACCCTCGCTCGTCGCGATGTGCGGGGCGGGCGAACTGCTGTTGCCGCTCATTGCTGCCGGGCACAACGTGCACGGTGTCGATCCCTCCACGCTGGCGATCGCCGCATGCGAAGCGCAGCTTGCACAACGCGGGTTGACGGCGCCGCTGTTTCGCCAGGCCCTGCCCGAGCTCAACCTTCCGTTTCGCTATGGCGCGGCGTTCATCGCGGCGGGCGCGCTGCAGCGCATCGTCGATCCGCTGCTCGCGTTCAACGCATTGTCACGCGTGCGCGCGCACCTGGTAGCGCCGATGACGCTGGTCGTCGAATGCGTGCTGCCGCCCGAGGCGCTGCACGCACCCGGCGCCCCGGTGGTGGAAGTGCGCACCGCCGCCACGGCGGATGGTGCGCAGATCGTCTGGCGCAGCGAAACCCGCGTCGACGTCGAAGGCCGCCGCATCGATCGCAGCAATCGCTTCGAAAAACGCGCGGGACGTGCGATCGTGGCGCGCGAGGACGATCGCAGCGCGCTCACCTGGTATCTGCGCGAGGAACTGGACGCGTTGCTGCTCAGCGTGGGTTTCGCACACGTCGACTTCGAAGCGCCATGCTGGCAGGCGGACGCTGCGGCCGAGCAACGCATCGTGGCGATCGCCCGCGGCTAGTTGCACTCACGTTACGCGCGTTTGCCTTCGACCAGCAGATGCTCGAGCCACGCCTCGGGCAACAGCTCGCGCAACGTGCGTCGCTTGCCCGCCGGCATCAGCACCACGCAGTCCATGTTGCGCCTGTCGATCTGCACCAGCAGCTCGCGGCAGCGGCCGCACGGCGCGACCACGCGCTCGTCGTCGACGGCGACGATGCGACGTACGCAGGTTTCGCGGTGCTTCAGCATTTCCGCCACGGCCGAATGCTCAGCGCAGAAACCGATGCCGCAAGCGAGGTCGAGGTTGATCCCCGTGTACAGGCGGCCGGCGTCGGTCACCAACGCCGCGCCCACGGCCGCAGCGGTCAGCGACGGCTTCAGCAGCGCGAACTCGCCCACCAGGCGTTGCGCCTCGCCAGTGAGTTCGGCGTCGGTCAGCTCAGGCGGCCTTGTCGCATCCACCGATCTTGAGCTCCGCACCCGGGTACGCCGGCTGCAGGTCCTTGAGTTTCGATACCGTCGGTGCCTGCGGATCGCGCACGACGACCACCGTCTGCGACAGCGTCGTCTGGCGCGGCACGACCTGCCCATTGTGGGTACCGAACGAGTCCAGCAGCGCCATTCGTGCGCGCGCCGCGTCGTCGGAATGGAATACCCCGGCAAGGAGTCCGAACTCGCCCTTGCCCAGGTCCTGCACGGCAAGATCGGCGATATCGTGTGTACGCAGTTCGGCGGCGCGGCGCTCCGCGGCCGCGCGGGACGTAAAACCACCGACCATCACGCCATAGGTTCCCGCAACATCCTGGCGCCGCAGCGACATCAGGCTGCCGAGTGACAACGGCGCGAGGTCGTTCAGCGCGCGCGTGCGATCGGCATCGCTGAACGGTCCCCATTCGATGCAGACATCGGCCAGCGCCGCGACCTTGGTCGGGCCGAGCGCGGCGACTTCGCGGGGCGTCAGCAGCTTGATCTTGTCCGGCTGCACCTGTTGCGTCAGGCGCACGGCCTCACCTCCGCCGATGCCGTCGAGACGCGTATAGCCGAACAACGTCAGGTTGGCGAGCAGCAGCAGGACGAGGACGATGCGCATCGGTGAATGAAGGCTATCTCTAGTCGGCGAGCGCCAGCACGCCCTCGAGGACGAGATTATCCACGACCTCCACCGGTGCGGCGAGGTACGGGGCGATTTCGCCCGCCGCGCCGCCGCCGATGAATACGCGCACGGGCGCGCCTTGCTGCGCGATCAGGTCACGTGTCAGTGCAACCGCGCCGGAAACCGCGCGCACGCCGCCGGTTGCCGCGCCATCCGCGTCGTTGACCGGAAAATCGCGGCGTTGCCCACCGCTGGTGCGCGCCAGCGGCATCGCATCGGCGAGCGCCTTGCGCATCGTGGCCAGCCCGGGCAGCATCACGCCGCCACGAAAGCGGCCGTCGGCGTCGAGCGAATCGATGGTCACGCATGAACCGGCGTTGACGACCACGCATGCATCCGCATTGGTGGCCGACACGGCTCGCCGCCGTGCGGCAATCAGCGAGACCCAGCGATCCGGCGCGAGTTCGCCCTGGCGATAGTCGTTGATGACGCCACCACCCTTGGCGGCCGGCTTGATCCAGTGCACGCTGGCGCGCCAGCGTGCGAGCTGGCCCTCGACGCGCACGCGTTGCGCTTCGCCGGCCGTGTTGACGCCGGCGACGCATTCAGGTCGTGGAAGGTTCTGCCAATCACGAAGGATCAGCGTGCCTATCTGTGCATTGGCGACGTCGCCGCGTTTCACCCATCCATGCGGCCCCGCAAGGCCCCACTTCATCCGGCTACCGCCGACGTCGATGCACAGGATCACACGCGGCGGAGGGAGATCTCGCCTGAAAGAAAACGCGAACGCCGCGGACCGTCGGCCAGCACCAGGGCGCCGCTGGCATCGACTCCGGCGACCGTGCCCTTGACGGCGGCGCCGTCAGGCAGGATCAGCTTGACCGGCTTGCCCTGGTACGCGTGACGCTGCTGCCATTCGGGCGCAAAGGCCGCAAAGCCGCCCACGGAGTAGCGCTCGAGCGTGTTGGCGACCTCGTGCGCGACGCGCGCGAACAGCCGGTTGCGATCGATCGGTGGCGCACCACGACCGGCAACGGCCCCCAGGTCGGTGACCGCCTGGGCAATGTCTTTCTTCGCTTCGCGGGGGAGGCGCACGTTGAGTCCGACGCCGACGACCACCGTTGACGGGCCAAGTGCGTCACCATTCAGCTCGACCAGCACGCCACCGAGCTTGTGGTGGCGGTAGATCAGGTCGTTCGGCCACTTCAGCTCGACGCCGTCGTAGCCTTCCTTTTCCAGCGCGCGGGCCACGGCCACTCCGATCGCAAGCGACAGGCCGGCGAGGAATCCCGCGCCTTGCTCGAAGCGCCATCCCAACGAGAATGTCAGGCTGCCGCCAGCGACAGCGGTCCACGTACGTCCGCGGCGACCGCGTCCAGCCGTCTGCCATTCGGCCGCCAGCACGGCGCCATGGATGTCACGGCGCTGACTGCGGCGCAGCAGCTCGGTGGATGTGGAATCGAGCTGGTCGACCAGTTCGACCTGCAGCGCCGGTGGCGTGTAGTCGCCGGTGGGACGCTCGACGGCATTGAGCCCCAGGTCGTCTTCGATGACTGGCGCCGGCTTGGGTGTAATGGCCCCCGGCTTGGCAACCTTGGCACCGAATTCGAGCAACGCCTTGCGCACCTCGTTGGCGTCGAGAAAGTCGGGCGCGGCCACCAGCCGATAGCCGCGGCCGCGGATTCGCTCCAGCGCGAGCCCGGCCGTTTCAGCCTGTTTGAGCACCTGCGAGACGCGGGCGCGCGTCAGCCCCACCTTGGCGGCGAGATCCTCGCCGGAGTGGAAAGCGCCATCAGACAACTGGCGCAGCAACGAAAAACCGATAGGAGTAAGCACTAACCTACGAGCCTCAGCGCAAGGGACGGAATTTTAACAAATTTTGACGGTAAATGCACGCCTTTGGAGCAAAAATGCTGCGGCGCACGTAACAAGGTGCCAGATATGGGCACGCGCAACGGATTGCAAGACGCAAAGCCTTTACCGCACCGCGCAATACGCTCAAAGCACGCCACGCCGCACCTGATCCATTTCGATGGACTCGAAAAGGGCCTGGAAGTTGCCTTCGCCGAATCCTTCGTTGCCCTTGCGCTGGATGATTTCGAAGAAAATCGGCCCGATCACCGGCGCCGTGAAGATCTGCAGCAGCATTTCATCGTCAGCGGGAGCGGGGGGCGGCGCGCCATCGCCCGCCTCGCGCATCAGTTGAGCCGCCTGCCGCGCGGTGCGGCCGTCGATCAGGATGCGATTGGCGGCCAGCCGTGCCGGATCTTCATGGTGTCCCGGCAGGCGCTCGTCGAGCATCTCGTAATAGGTGTCGGGCGTGTCCTGGAACGCGACGCCCGCCGCGCGCAGCGTCTCCACGGTGCGGTGGATGTCGCGCGTGTCGAGCGCCACGTGCTGGATGCCTTCGCCGCGATACGCGACCAGGTATTCGTGGATCTGGCTCTTGTCGTCCGCGCTCTCGTTGATCGGAATGCGAATGCGCCCGCAGGGACTGGTCATCGCCTTTGACTTGAGCCCGGTCAGCTTGCCTTCGATGTCGAAGTAGCGAACCTCACGAAAATTGAACAGTCGCTCGTAGAAGCCGGCCCATTCGTCCATACGTCCGCGGTGCACGTTATGCGTCAGGTGGTCGATCGTCACCAGCCCTGCTCCCGGCGGATGCTGCTCGACGCCCGCCAGCGGCACGAAGTCGATGTCGTAGATCGACACACCGGAACCGTTGCGCGGATAGCGGTCGACCAGGTAGATCAGCGAATCGCCGATGCCCTTGATCGCCGGGATGTTGAGTTCCATCGGTCCCGGATGATTGTCGACGCCCCACGCGCCGTTGGCGACGCATTGCCGGTACGCGGCGGCGGCGTCGCTGACGCGAAAGGCGATCGCGCAGATGCTGGGCCCGTGAACGCGAGCAAACGACTGCGCGAACGAGTCCGGCTCGGCGTTGACGATGAAGTTGATCCCGCCCTGCCGGTACAACAGCACGTTTTTCGACCGGTGCCGGGCGACGACGCTGAATCCCATCTGGGTGAATACTCGCCCCAGCGCCGCGGGATCCGACGCCGCGTATTCGACGAACTCGAAGCCGTCGGTGCCGAGCGGGTTGTCCCACAGCGATTGTGGTTGGGGCGTGGACATGACGGGAGACCGGCGAAACGATGCGCCAAGTCTAGCGCTGCGCACGCGCGCCGTCATTTCGGTCGCGACAACAAACTCGGACGACCCATTGGCTGTGCGGAAGGCCTGCTGCCTTCGCGCGCCGTTGCGCCGTCCGGTGTCGCCAGCCGGCGCGCAAATCAGGCCGACGGCTCCTGCGGCAGGAAGTCGGCGATCGACAGGTAGCGTTCGCCCGTGTCGTAATTGAATCCCATGATCGTCGATCCTGGCGGGATCTCGGGCAGCTTCTGCAGAATCGCCTGCAGTGTGGCGCCGGAGGAAATACCGACCAGCACGCCCTCCTCGCGCGCGCAGCGCCGCGCCATCTCCTTGGAGTCGGCAGCATTGACCTGGATCGAGCCGTCCAGCAGCTGCACATGCAGGTTGGTGGGAATGAAGCCCGCGCCCAGCCCCTGGATCAGGTTCGGTCCGGGCTTGCCACCGCTGATGACGGGCGAGGTATCCGGTTCGACCGCGAAAACCTTCAGCTGCGGAAACTTCGGCTTCAACACCTGCGCGACGCCGGTGATGTGGCCGCCGGTGCCCACGCCGGTGATCAGGTAGTCGATCCCCTGGGGGAAGTCGGCGAGGATTTCCGCTGCCGTTGTGCGTGCGTGCACCTCGATGTTGGCCGCATTGTCGAATTGCTGCGGGATCCACGCGCCCGGCGTGGCGGCCTGCAACTCCCTGGCGCGCGCGATCGAGCCGTTGATGCCTTTTTCACGCGGCGTCAACTCGAACGTCGCGCCGTAGGACAGCATCAGCCGGCGCCGTTCCAGCGACATGCTCTCCGGCATCACCAGGATCAGCTTGTAGCCCTTGACCGCCGCCACCATCGCGAGGCCAATGCCGGTGTTGCCGGACGTCGGCTCGATGATCACGCTGCCTTTTTTCAGCAGGCCGCGCTTCTCCGCGTCCTCGACCATCGCCAGCGCGATACGGTCCTTGATCGAGCCGCCCGGATTGACGCGTTCCTGCTTGATCCAAACGTTGTGCGCGGTGCCGAATAGCCGGTTGATTTTCACGTGCGGCGTGCCGCCGATCGTGTCGAGAATGCTGTAGGCTTTCATCGTGGATCCTCCGGGGTGGCAGCGCGCGATCGACTCCCGCGCGATTGGACAAGGGGGCCGCCGCGAAAGCGGCGAAGGCAATGGTGATCATAGCCGAATCGAGCGCCGCGAAAGTGGCGCCGCGGCATATGCTTGGCGCGCCGCGGATGCCTGCGCCTGCAGCGTATGTGTCGCCCGCAGCGCATGCCGGCGACCCTGCCGCACGACGACGCCTAGGCCGCGGCGAGGATCTCCGCTTCGCGGCACCCACTGAGCGTGAGCTTCCAGGCCGCCGCGTTGTCGCGCGTGGCGAGCCAGCGTGCCGTGTCCGCGATGGTGTCTGCCAGTGCGCGCGTGGTGACGCCCTGCGCCTGCGCGCGCCGCGTGTCGATACGCATGAAGCCCGCATGGTCGGCTTCGCTTGCCGGCAACCACAAGGGCAGGCTGACCCACGGCTCGACGCCGTGTCGCAACAGTGTCGCAGCGTCGATCCATGCCGGCGCGGGCGCGCCCGGCGCGGCCGCCTGCAGCGCATCGATCAAGGTCCCGAACTCGAGCAGGCCCGTCGCGCCGGTCGCGTTGAATGTACCGCCAACGCCGCGTTCGGCAATGCCGACGATGAAGGCGGCAAGGTCGCGCGCATCGATGAACTGCAGCGGACACTCGCGCGGCGCGGGCACCACGGCGCGCGGTCCGCGCCCGCCAAGCAGTCGCGGATGCACGAAGCGCGCGACCCAAGCGGTCCGTCGGATCGTGAGCGCGGCACGGTGGCGCGCCTGGCCGACCCGGCCAGCGAAGAGACGTGCCGCGCGATTACGGCGCGTTGAAGGCCGCCTGCGAACCCGAGCAACGACTCGATGCCGGCGACCGGCGCGCCCCAACGACCGCGCGTGAATGTCGCTACCTGGTGTCCCCGCGCGAGCGCCGCGTCGCCGATGTGGCGCCCGAGAAACCGCGTGCCCCCGAGCAGCAGCAGTTTCACCCCGACAGCAGTTTCAGCACGTCGGCGTGCAATGCCGGATCGCCGCAGGCGACGATGTCGCCGCCATCGTCGCAGCGCCCGCCTTGCCACGTCGTCATCACGCCGCCCGCGCCTTCGACGATCGGCATCAGCGCCTGCACGTCATACGGCTGCAACGAGGATTCGACGACGATGTCGATCAGCCCCATCGCCAGCAGGCAGTACGCGTAGCAGTCGCCGCCGAAGCGCGTCATGCGCACACGTGTGCGCACGCGCGAAAATCCGGCCTGCGTCGCGAGCGTGACGAACATGTCGGGCGTCGTGCAGGCCAGCACCGCATCGGAAACCGAGGCGCAGCGGCGTGTCGCCAGCACGCGCCGCTCGTCGCCGCGGCGCCAGTGCGCATCGCCGCCGTCCAGCGCCACGAACGACTCACCGACATATGGCTGATGCATGACACCGACGATCGGACGCTGTGCATCGCGCACGGCGATCAACGTCGCCCAGTGCATCTGGCCGAGGATGAAGCTGCGCGTGCCGTCGATCGGATCGATGACCCACGTGTACGCCGAGGTTCCCGCTGCGTAGCCGTGTT
>JBDTJK010000388.1:0-3402 GCA_039935875.1 Casimicrobiaceae bacterium | reverse complement strand
CGCCGGCAGCTCCGCCATCACGGCGGCGATCGCCGCGTGCAACGGCATCGGATCGAGCGTCACGCGGCGCGTGTGCGCCAGCGTGTCAATCCAGCCGCGAAACTCGCGTTCGGCGACAGTGATCATCGTCACCACCGCGCGCGTAACCGGATGGTCTTCTTCGATCAGGCGGTTATGCGCCTTCTCAACGTCCCAGGCGAGATCGCCAAGATCGGCGAGGCCGACCATGCGGCCGGAGCCCTTCAGCGTGTGGAAACCACGACGTGAATCGCCGAGCGCGTCACGATCGCTCGGATTGGCCGCCAGCGCGTCACGACTGGCCGCAATGGCGTCGGCGACCTCGGCCGCTTCGGTCAGGTAGATGTCGAGCAATTCAGCATCGAAATGCGTCGCATCGGTTTCCAGCAACCGCCTGGTCTCGGCCGAGATTTCAGGTGCGGCGGCCGACGTGGCAGCAATCGCATCCACCGCCTTGGCCAGCGCGGCCGCACCGCCAGCGTCGAGCTCCGTCAGCGCCGCATCGGCCTGCTGCGCAAGCGTCGCATCGCCGATCAGTTCGGCATCGTCGCGCAGAGCCTCCAGCTGGGACTTGAGGCCCTTCCGCGCAGTCGACTGCGCTGGCGCGGTGCGCACTTCGTCCAGCAACCGCGGCAGCTGCGCTCGCAGCTCGTCAACCGCAGTCTCCACCGACTGCGCATCCTCGTCTGCGGGCACCGGCGATTCGCCGTTGCGACGCGCGATCAGCGGTGCGATCAGCCGATCGCGATCGGGGCGCTGCTGCTCGACCGCCTCGATGTAGAAACCCAGTCCGGACAACGACTCGGCGAGCATCTCGAGGTCGTCGTTGTCGACCGGCGTCTCGCTGTCGACGTACGACTCGATCTGTCGCTGGCACGAGGCCAGCAGTTCGGCCGCGTCGTTGAGGCCAAGCATTCCCAGCGCACCGCGGATCTGCTGGCTGTCCTTGGCCAGCGCGGTCAGCTCCGCGCGCTTGCCGTTGTCGCGGAAGAACGCGTCGAGCACCTGTTCCATGTGCCGCAGGTTCGCCTGGATCTCGCGCCCGACCTGCGCCAGCAGCAATCGCTCCTGTGCGCGCTTCGACATCTCGTCGAGTGCGGGCGCGCCGCCAGTGGCGCTTGCGCGGCCCGCGCGCGCCGCATCCAGGCGCGCGACCATCGCGTCCACCTGCTGCGGGAAGTCGCTGGCAAGATTGGTGTAGTTCTCGAAGGCGCTTTCGGCGAGCAGCAACGCGGTCGCATATTCCATGGCCAACGGCTCGCTGACCCCGGTCGCCGACATCTTGTCCAGCCGTTCGACCAGCGCCGCGGTCAATTTCATCAAGGCGCCGTTGCGGATATCGGCGGCCTTGGTGTGCACCGAGGTCAACGTCTGCTTCAGCTTCGGCAGGTTTTCGGCGCGACCCGAAGCGATCTTGAGCCACGCGTCCTTGGCACCCGTCAACTGGTCGCGCGCTTCGCGCAACAGCGGTTCGATGCGCACCAGGTCGGCGTCGAGTACTTCGGCCGACGGAATCAGCCCGCAAAGATGGAATGCCTGCTGCACGGCCTGCACTTGCGGTCCGGCAGGTGCGCTGATCGCGACGAAGTACAGCGCTTCGCGGCGCAGGCGATCAGCCACTTTCGCGCTGCCGCCGACAACGCGGCGGATCTGCAGGTCGATGCGCGCGGCAAGCTGCTTGACGCCGAACGACGGCTCGACCGAATGCGCCGCCAACGCTTCGAACAACGCGCCAACCGTCCACCAGAATGCGCGCAGGTTCGCGTGCGTGGTGACTTCCTCGATGCTGCCGATCGACTCGCGCATCTGCGCAAGGCCGTCAGCGTCGCCGCGCAGCCATGCCAGCAGTCCGCGCTGATAGACGCGCCTCTGCTTGATCAGTTGCGACGCCAGCCGGCTGGCCGGCAGCGCCTCGCGCGGCGCGACCTTGGGCGCGCGGGCGGTCAGGTCCGGATAGAACAGGTCGGTCGGCGCGGTCGCCTTGACACCGCGCAGCGCCTGCATCGCCTCGTATTCAGGGAACAGCTTCAACGGGACCGGCGGGGCGCCATTGGTCAGTTCGGCCAGGAATATGCGCAGTTTGCGGCACGCTCGATCGATGACGGCGACCGATGCCGCGACGTCCTGCGGCGCAACCTCTTCGATTCGCGTCAGCTGCCGCTCGATTTCATCGGTGTAGGCGACAACTGCATCGAGCCCCACCATCTGGATCGCGCCCGCGGCCTGGTGCACATGCGTTCGCGCGTGCTTGAGGGCGATCGCGTCCTTTGGCGATGCCTTGTATGCCGCCAGCGACTCGACCCCGCGCGTCAGCGCCTGGTCGATTTCTCCCTGCACCCAGGACAGCGGGCCTAGATCGAATTCCTGCGTGGCATCAGTCGGCACTTCAACGGCTCCTCGGCGCAATCATCGGGCAGCTACAGCAAGATTCAGGCCGCATTCCAACCGCGCTCGGCACACATGCATCGGGTCAGACCTTGAAGCCCGCGACCGACGATCGCAGCTCGGCCGCAAGCCGCGTCAGCTGGCCGATCGACACATTGGTTTGCTTGGTGCCTTCGGTCGTTTCCTCGGTGATCTTGAGGATGCCCTGCATCCCGCGCGTCACGTCGGTCACCGACGTCGACTGTGTCTGCGTCTGCGACGAAATACGCGAAATGAGGTCGGCGAGTTCGCGCGACACGCGCTGGATCTCGGTCAGCGCCTGGCCGGCCGCATCGGACAACTTGGTGCCCTCCACCACGCCGACGGTCGATTTCTCCATTGCCGCCACCGCGTCCTGGGTGTCGGATTGAATCGTCTTCACGATCGCCTCGATCTGTTTCGTAGCTTCGCCCGAGCGTTCGGCGAGGCGCTGGACTTCCTCCGCCACCACCGTGAAGCCGCGGCCTGCTTCCCCCGCAGACGCTGCCTGGATGGCCGCGTTCAGCGCGAGCACGTTGGTCTGCTCGGTGATGTCCGAGATCAGTTCCACGATCTCGCCGATTTCGAGCGACGACTCGCCGAGGCGCTTGATGCGCTTCGACGTGTCCTGGATCTGCGAACGGATTTCGTTCATGCCGGCGATCTGGTTCTGCACCGCCTGGCCGCCCTTTTCGGCGGCGGACAACTGCATCTGCGCGACCTTGGCCGACTGCGACGCGTTTTGCGCGACCTCGTTGATCGACTGCGCCATCTGCAGCACCGATGCCGACGCCTGCTGGATCTCTCGGTTCTGGCGTTGTGACGCCTCGTACAGGCGGTTGGAGATTGCCTGGGTTTCCTGCGTCGCCTTGGTCACCTGGTCGGTGGCCGAGTTGATGCCGCGCACCAGCGTGCGCAATTCCTCGATCGTGAAGTTGATCGAGTCGGCGATGGCGCCGGTCACATCCTCGGTCACCGACG
>JBDTJK010000387.1:0-3344 GCA_039935875.1 Casimicrobiaceae bacterium | reverse complement strand
GAAGTGATGGATTTGTCACGTATTCTAGCAAGCCGGCGATGGCTGTTTGCGAGGCGTTGTGCCCTCGGTGCATAATCGCGCGTTTGTCTATCTGACCGCATCGAATCCATGAACAGAGCAGTCGCGGCCGCAAGTGTCGTTGTCGGCGTCGTCATCGCCGGGGCCGCCGGCTACTGGGCCGGTGAGCATCGCGGCGCGCCGCCGGTCGCCGCTGGCGCCAATGCAGCGGGCCGCAACGGCGCAGTCAGCAGGGTCAATGCGGTGACTGTCGACGTGACCAGGGTGGCGCGCGCGTCGATGCCGCAGACGATCACCACCGTGGGCAGCCTGCGCTCCGACGAGTCGGTGATCCTGCGCCCGGAAGTGGCGGGGCGCATCAGCGCAATCCTGTTTCGCGAGGGGCAGCCGGTGGTCAAGGGCACCGTGCTGGTGCGGCTCGATCCGGTGGTCAACCTGGCGGAAGTGCAGCAGGCGCGTGCCAACGAAACGCTGGCCAAGTCCAAGTTCAATCGCGCGGTCGACCTGGCAAAGCAGAATTTCATCTCCGGCCAGGCCAAGGATGAGGCCGAAAACAACCTGAAAGTCGCCGAAGCATCGCTGGCGCTCGCCGAGGCGCATTTCGCCAAGACCGAAATCCGCGCACCGTTTTCCGGCGTGATCGGCCTGCGACTGGTGTCGGTGGGCGATTATGTGAAGGAAGGCGCCGACATGGTCAACGTCGAGGCGATCGACCCGTTGAAGGTCGACTTCCGCGTTCCGGAGACCTTTTTTCGCCAGGTGCAGAATGGCCAGGCGCTGTCGATCGCACTCGACTCGTTTCCCGGGAAGACATTCGAAGGCCACGTGATCGCCGTCAATCCGCTGATCGACGCCGCGGGGCGCTCGGTGGTGATTCGCGCGCAGGTGAAGAACAACGATTCGCGGCTGCGGCCCGGCATGTTCGCGCGCGTGCGCCTCGTCACGCAAGACGTGCAGGACGCTCTGGTGATCCCGGAGCAGGCGGTCGTGCCCGAAGGCGACGAGCAGTATGTATTCCGCGTGCTCGATGGCAAGGCGGTGCGCACGCGCGTCCAAACCGGGCAGCGTCGCGACGCCAAGGTCGAGATCGTCAAGGGACTCGGCGCCGACGACGTGGTGGTGATCGCCGGGCAGATCAAGCTGCGTGATGGCGTGCCGGTCGAGATCTCCGCCAACAGCGCAGTGTCGCGCGCGGCCAAGGCAGACGTAGCGCCAGGCGGCAAGTTGGCACCGGCAGCCAAGTCCGATTCAGCGCCTAACGGCGCGGCGCGTTCCTGACCCGCAGCGCCGCATGCAGCTACCCGAGATCTGCATCAAGCGACCGGTATTCGCGACGGTGCTGTCGCTGGCCATCCTGCTGATCGGGTTGATCTCATACCAGCGCCTGTCGGTGCGCGAATATCCACGCATCGACGAACCGGTGGTCAGCGTCAACACCACGTACCGCGGCGCGTCGGCGGAAGTCGTCGAATCGCAGGTGACGAAGATCATCGAGGACTCGCTCGCTGGCATCGAGGGTGTCGAGATCATGACGTCGCAGAGCCGCTCGGAAACGAGCCGCATCAACGTGCGCTTTTCGCTCAAGCGCGATCCGGACTCGGCGGCTGCCGACGTGCGCGACAAGGTGTCGCGCGTGCGTGCCAAGATGCCGGACACGATCGACGAGCCGGTGATCGCCAAGGTCGAAGCCGATTCGCAGCCGGTCATCTACATCGCCGTGCAAGCAGGCTCGCTGAGCGCGCTCGAGGCGTCGGACTACGTGCATCGCTACGTGCAGCCGAGGCTGTCGGTGCTCCCCGGTGCGTCGGACGTGCGCATCTTCGGCGAGCGCCAGATGTCGATGCGCGTCAACATCGACCGCACGCGCCTCGCCGGCTACCGGCTCACCGCGCAGGACGTCGAGGACGCGATCACGCGGCAGAACGCCGAAATTCCTGCCGGGCGCGTCGAATCGCAGACGCGCGAGTTCACCGTCGTGGCCGAAACCGACCTGCAGACGCCGGAGCAGTTCAACAACATCATCGTCGCCAATGTCTCGGGCTATCCGGTGCGCATCAAGGACATCGGCAACGCCGAGATCGGGCCGGTCGACGAGCGCACGGTGTCGCGCTTCAACGGCAAGCCGTCGCTCAACATCGGCGTGATCAAGCAGGCGGTGGCCAACCCGCTCGACCTGTCCAAGGCGGTGCGCGCCGAAGTCAAGCGCATGAACGAGTCGTTGCCGCCGGGGATGAAGCTGATCGTCGCCTATGACACGTCGGTGTTCATCGACCGCTCGATCCACTCGGTGTTCGAGACGATCGGCGAGGCAATCATCCTCGTGGTGCTGGTGATCTTCTTCTTCCTGCGCAGCCTGCGCGCGACGATCATCCCGATCGTGACCATCCCGGTGGCGCTGATCGGCGGTTTCGCGTTGATGTATTTCATGGGCTTCACGATCAACACGCTGACGCTGCTGGCGATGGTGCTGGCGATCGGGCTCGTCGTCGACGACGCGATCGTGATGCTGGAGAACATCTTCCGCCACATCGAGGAGGGCATGCCGCGCATCCAGGCGGCGATAACAGGTGCGAGGGAAATCGGCTTCGCGATCGTGGCGATGACGCTGACGCTGACTTCGGTGTTCGCGCCGCTCGCGTTCGCCACCGGCCGCACCGGGCGCCTGTTCATCGAGTTCGCGCTGACGCTCGCCGGCGCGGTGCTGGTGTCCGGCTTCGTCGCGCTGACGCTGTCGCCAATGATGTGCTCGCTGTTGCTGCGCCACCAGGAAAAGCATTCGTACCTGTACAACCTGATCGAAGGCTGGATCGTCGCGCTGACCAATGGCTACCGGCGTGCGCTGCTGTGGGCATTGCACCACCGCCTTTTCGTCGGCGGCGCATGGATCGTCGTGTTCGCGCTGGGCGCGCTGACGTTCACGCAACTGAAGAGCGAGCTCGCGCCGACCGAGGATCGCGGCGTGGTGTTCGGCACCGTCACCGCGCCGCAGGGTTCGACGCCGCAATACACCGCCGACCTGATCGAGCCGGTCGAGCAGATGTACCAGCAGATTCCCGAAACGGAAGCGTACACGGCAATCTCCGGCTATCCCACGGTCGTCGACGGCAGCGCGGTGCTGCGCCTCAAGCCGTGGGAACAGCGCCACCGCTCGCAGCAGCAGATAGCCGAGGAGCTGCGGCCGAAGATGGCGCAGGTGCCGGGCGCGCAGGTGTTCGCGATCAACCCGCCGTCGCTCGGGCAGTCGTTCCGCTCGACGCCGATCGAATACATCGTGATGTCGCAGGTGCCCTATCCCGAACTGCAGCGCATCGTCGACAACATGCTCG
>JBDTJK010000386.1:0-5564 GCA_039935875.1 Casimicrobiaceae bacterium | reverse complement strand
GTTCTTCCTGGCAATTTCCTACACGCTCAGGGTCAACGGTCACATGTCGGTGGACCTGCTGACGACGGCGCTCCAATCGGTGCGTGTGCGGACCACGTTGCGCGTCGTCGGCGACGTGCTCGCGCTGGTGTTGTTCGCAGCGCTGATCCGCGCCAGTAGCGCGACGGCCTGGACCGCGTGGTCCACCGGCGAGGTCGACCCGCAGGCGCTGTCGTTGCCCGTGTGGTGGTCGCGTGCCTTGGTGCCGCTGGGTTGCGGACTGCTGGCCCTGAGGCTGGCCCTGCGCATTGCCGATGGGCTGTGGCTGATCGCACAGCGTCCCCGTCAATCGTTGCACGCTGGAATGCGCTAGCCCGGTGCGCTCGCGCGTGCCCATGACTGCATGCTGAGCGTCGCCATCATCGCGCTGCTGGTCGCGCTGCTGGCCATCGGCATGCCGATCGGGTTCGCCATCGCCGTGGCCGGCGCTGTCGGCCTGTGGTTCATCGGCGGCATCGACATGGTGTTCTCGTTCCTGTCGACGGTGCCGTATTCGGGCGCCGCCCACTATGAGCTGATGACGATCCCGATGTTCATCCTGATGGCCGAATTCGTCATCGTCAGCGGCATTGCAGACGAACTGTTCGACACGATGAACGCGTTCGTGCAGCGATATCGTGGAGGCCTCGGCATCTCGACGGTGCTGACCGGCGCCGCGTTCGGCGCCATCTGCGGGTCGAGTGCCGCGTCGGCGGCCACGCTTTCCGCGACGGCGATGCCGCAGATGGTCGAGCACGGCTACAGCCCGCGTGCGGCAAGCGGCATCACGGCGATCGTCGGCACCCTGGCCGTGATGATCCCGCCGAGCAATGGCCTGGTGATCTACGGCATTCTCAGCGAAGTGAACATCGGCAAGCTGCTGGTCGCCGGGGTGTTTCCCGGCGTGCTCGGCGCGCTGGTGCTGATCTTCACGTTGCGAGTGCTGATCCGCGTGCGGCCGCGGCACTTCCCCCCCAGCGAGAGCGCGGTCGACCAGTCCGGCGGCGACAGCCGTGCCCTGCGCTGGGCCAAGCTCAACGGCATCCTGCCGATGCTCATCCTGTTTGCACTGGTCACTGGCGTGCTGTACCTCGGAGTGGCGACGCCCACCGAAGCGTCGGCACTCGGCGCGTTCGGCGCACTGGTGCTCGCCGCCACCAGTCGTCGCCTGACGTGGCAATCGTTCACGCGCGCGCTGTTCAACACGGCGCGCACCAGCGCGATGATCACGATGATCATCGTCGGTGCGTTGATCCTCGGCTATTTCCTCACGCTCACCCAGACCACGCAGACGATCGTATCGACGATCGGCGGCCTGCCGTTGCCGCCGCTCGCGATTCTTGCGCTGATCATGCTGATCTACCTGGTGCTGGGTTGCTTCCTCGACCAGATCGCGATCCTGGTACTGACCGTGCCGATCACGCTGCCCATCGTCACGCACCTCGGCTACGACCCGCTATGGTTTGGCATCATCGTGACGCTCGCGTCAGAGATCGGCCTGGTTACGCCGCCGGTGGGACTCAACGTGTTCATCGTCGCACGCTACAGCGAAACGCCGCTGGCGGAAGTCTTCGCCGGCGTCACACCCTACGTCATCGCGATGCTGTTGCTGATGGTCGCGCTGATACTCTGGCCGGCGCTCGTGCTGTGGGTGCCCGCCAGCATTGCCTGATGACGGAAAACCGATCATGACCCACGAATCGACACTGTCCGACCTTGAGGCCCGCCACACCCGCGCGCTGGCGATGGGTGGCGCCGAGAAGCTTGCACTGCGCAAGGCGCAGGGCCATCTCAACGCGCGCGAACGCCTCGACACGCTGCTGGACGCAGGATCGTTCGTCGAGTCGGGAATGTTTGCCGCCGGTATTCGCGCCGAAGTGCGCGAGCGCACACCCGCCGACGGCAAGATTGCCGGCTTCGGCCGCATCGACGGCCGGCGCGTGGCCGTCGTGTCCAACGACTTCACCGTGCTCGGCGCCTCGAGCAGCGCCATCAATGGCAAGAAGATCCGCCACGTGAAGGAAACTGCAACGCGCCGCGGTTTCCCGCTGGTCTTCCTTGGTGAATCCACCGGTGCACGGATGCCTGACCGGATGGGGGCCGCGGGACGCGCGATGCTCGGACAGGACCCCGCCGAATACCTGCGGCTGCGGCAGACGCCCTGGGTGTCCGCGCTGCTGGGCAGCTCGTACGGATCCAGCACCTGGTACTGCGCGTTGTCGGACTTCGTCGTGATGCGCAAGGGTGCAACCATGGCAGTCGCGAGCAGCCGCGTGACGGCGATGGCGATCAACCAGCCGGTGGATGCGGAAGAGCTGGGTGGATGGAAGCTGCACACGGCGACGACCGGCCTGGTGGACATCGCCGTCGACACCGATGCCGAGGCGCTGGCTGCCGTGCGCCAATTCCTTGCCTACCTGCCAGGTGGCCAGCACGAGCCGCCGCCACGCAGCGATGTGCCAGCCGGTTCGGACGATGCCGGCAGCAGCCTGCTCGAGGCATTGCCCGAGTCGCGCACGCAAACCTACGATATGCGCCGCATCATCGAGCGCGTGGTCGACCACGACACGTTGTTCGAGTTGAAGCCGCGCTTCGGTAAATCGATGGTCACCGCGCTGGCGCGACTCGATGGTCATACCATCGGCGTGGTCGCCAACAACCCGATGTTCAAGGGTGGCGCGATCGATGTCGACGCCTGTCGCAAGGCTACGAGTTTCCTGGTGCTGTGCGATACCTTCAACGTACCGGTGGTGATGCTGGCCGACCAACCAGGTTTTCTGATCGGCCTGGAAGGCGAAAAGCGGTGGGCGCCAGGGCGCATCATGAACTGGCTGAACGCGTTGTCGCAGGTCACGGTGCCGAGGTTCTCGATCGTCGTGCGCAAGAGCTACGGACAGGCGTACCTCAACATGGGCGGTGGGCGCAACGCCGACGAGACGGCGTGCTGGCCGACCGCCGAACTCGGGTTCATGGACGCAACTGTCGCGGTCAACGTATTGCACGGCGTGACGCGCGAGTCCGATCCCGCGCGCTTCGAAACACTGCGCGAGGAACTGGCGCGCGATACCAGTGCGTGGGACCTGGCGGCGCTGTATGAGACGCAGGCCGTGATCGACCCGCGTGAAACGCGCAGCTACCTGCGCGATCTGCTGCGCGTGTACGGTGCGAGCACGCAGTCGGTCGTGGGCCAGCATCGTCTCGCCAACTGGCCGACGAGCTACTGACGACACCATGATTTCAGGCATCCTGAGCGCCAATCAGGTCGCGATGGCCACCGCGGACGTGCAGCACGCAACACTGGACGAGGTGGCATCCAAGGCGTGGCTCGCACGTCATGGCATTGCCGTGCCGCGCAGTGCCGTGGTCGCTGACGCGTCGGCGATAGACCAGGCGATCGCGAACCTTTGCGCGCCGTTTGCATTGAAGGTCATCGCGCAGGGTGTGAGTCACAAGAGCGATGTGGGTGGGGTCGCATTGCGACTCGCCGACGCGGATGCACTGCGCGCGGCGATGCGTTCGATGCGCGATGCCACCGGGTTGCGCGATGCTGCCATCCGCGGATTCCTGATCGAGGAAATGGCGCCGCGCGGCCACGAAATGATCATCGGCGGCGTCAACGATCGCGCCTTCGGGCCTGTCGTCATGCTGGGGATGGGTGGCGTGTTCGTGGAGATCTTCGGCGACGTCGCGTTTCGCGTTTGCCCCATTGCCCGGAGCGACGCGTACGACATGCTGGCGTCGCTGAAGGCCGCTCCGCTGCTCGCCGGTGCGCGCGGCGGCGTGGTAGCTGCCATAGAGCCGCTGATCGACACGCTGATGGCCATCGGTGGTGAGCACGGGCTGCTGGTGCGCGAGGCTGCATGGATCGATGAGCTCGACATCAACCCAGTCATCGCCTCCGATAAAGCGGCGGTGGCGGTGGACGCGCGCATTGTGCGCAGGACGTAAGGCCGTGGCGAATGACCAGGACACCGTCGCGTATTACAGGCCGTTGATCGAGCCGGCGAGCGTCGCGGTGGTGGGCGCATCGGCGAGCGGCAGCGGCCCGGCCAGCAATTTCCTGCGGCACCTGCGAGCCTATGGCTATGCGGGGAAGATCTACCCGATCCACCCCACCGCCAGCGAGATCGACGGACTTGCAGCGTACCCGTCGCTGGGCGACACTCCCGAGCCGATCGACTATGCTTATGTGGCCGTTGCCGCCGAGCGCGTGCCCGACGCGATTCGCCGCGCGCGCGGCCGAGTGCGCTTCGCACAAGTGATGTCCAGCGGATTTGCCGAGAACGCGCACGGACACCAAGCGCAAGCGGCATTGCTGGCCGCCGCGCACGAGGCGGGCGTGCGCCTGCTCGGCCCCAACTGCATGGGCACGCATTCGCCGCGCGGGCGGTTAACCTTCGTCGCAGGGCCCGACAAGGATCTGGGCAGCGTAGGCGTTCTTGCGCAAAGCGGTGGACTGTCCATCGACATCCTGCGTCGTGGACAGAATCGCGGCGTCAGGTTCAGTGCGCTGGTAACGCTCGGCAACAGCGCCGACCTGGGGCCCGCCGACCTGCTGGAATTCCTGATGGCAGACCCCGCCACCAAAGTGATCGGCCTGTATCTCGAGTCGGTCGCGAAGGGCCGGCAGTTTTTCGACGTGCTGCGCGCAGCATGCGGACGCAAGCCCATCGTATTGCTGAAAGGCGGTCGTACGCGCGCCGGCATGCGCGCATCGGTGTCGCATACCGGAGCACTGGCGGCCGATGATCGCATCTGGACGGGCCTTGCGCGCCAGACCGGCATGGCCATGGTCGACACGCTCGACGAATTCCTCGACGCCCTGCTTGCGTTGCAGACGCTGGCGCCGACGGGCGAGCGGGTTACACGCCGCGTGGCGCTCTTTGGCAACGGCGGTGGCAGCAGCGTACTGGCCACCGACGCGTTCGCGCGGGAAGGCTTCGAAGTGGCTCCATTCTCCGCCGCTACGCAGTCGGCACTGGGCGCGCTGGACCTGCCCGCCGGGTCCAGCATCGACAACCCGATCGACACACCGGCCAATGCACTGCGAGGAGACGATGGTGCACTGGGCGTACGCGTGATCGATGCGGTGACCGGCGACGATCCGCCCGACGCACTGGTCATGCACTTCAACTTGCCGGTGCTCCTCGATTACAGAAATGTGGATATCCTGGGACAGTTGATGAAGGGCGCGCTGGCTGCACATGCCCGCAACGCGGGTCGTACGCATTTCGTGCTGGTCCTGCGCACCGACGGTGATGCCGGAATCGACGGGCAGCGGCGTGCCTGTCGTGCGCTTGCGCTGGCAGCGGGCGTGCTTTGCGTCGACGAGTTGATCGACGCCGTCAAGTCGCTGGCCGCCGTGCGCAGCCATGAGGCGTTTCGGGTCAGGCAGATGCGGTACGAGGTCGCGTGACTTCCAATCAGATCAGGTCGGGCCAGCCGCCGGTTGTCAGGAGCGCGGCGGAATGGTCTGACGCTCGACTCCCGCATTTTTATGGACAATCGGCTCGCAACCCGATTCAATGCTCCATCTGGACGCCCCA
>JBDTJK010000385.1:0-7189 GCA_039935875.1 Casimicrobiaceae bacterium | reverse complement strand
ATGCGCTGCTGACGCCGGTGCCGTCCTGCACATTGATGTTCAAGCAGGAAATGCCGCTGCTGTTTCCCGAAGACGAGGAAGTGGCGAGCGTCGCCGCGGCGATGTTCGATCCGTTCGAATACCTGGTCGCCCGAGCCAAGGACGGCCTTCTGAAGCGCGATTTCAAGGTGCCGCTGGGCAAGGTCAGCTATCACATCCCGTGCCACTCGCGCGTGCAGAACGTGGGCCAGAAGACGCGCGAGGCGCTCGAATGGATTCCCGGAACGACGCTCAACACCGTAGAGCGGTGTGCTGGCCACGACGGCACGTGGGGCGTCAAGCGCGAGTTCTTCGCCATGTCGATGAAGATCGGCACGCCGGTGTTCCGGCGCATGGCCGAAGAGGCGCCCGATCACGTCAGTTCGGATTGTCCGATCGCGGGGCGGCGCATCGCGCAGGGCATCGGCATGCTCGAAGGCGAGACGGCGCCACGCAGCGAGCACCCGCTGACGCTGATGCGCATCGCCTACGGGATCGAGGGCTGACGGTGGCGAAGATCGCGCGTGCATCGCTGCTGACGCTCGAAGCCTACGCCAGCGAACGCAGCGCGTTTCGCGCGCGCGTGATCGCGCACAAGAAGCAGCGCAGCGTGCACCTCGGCGAGCACGTGACATTGCTGTTCGAGGACGAGCTGACGATGCGCTACCAGGTGCAGGAAATGCTGCGCATCGAGCGGATCTTCGAGCCTGCGGGCATCGACGACGAGCTGGCGACCTACAATCCGCTGGTGCCCGACGGCAACAACCTGAAGGCGACGATGTTGATCGAGTACGAGGACGCGCACGAGCGCAAGCTCGCGCTGGAGTCGTTGAAGGGCATCGAGAACACCGTCTACATCGCAGTCGACGGCAGCGAGCGCGTGGTTGCGGTCGCCGACGAGGACATGCCGCGCGAGAACGCGGACAAGACTTCAGCCGTGCATTTCCTGCGCTTCGATTTCGCGGGGCCGACGATCACCGCGTTGCGCGATGGTGCAACGATGCGCGTGGGCGTCGCGCACGCGGGCTACCGCGCGGAGACCGTGCCGGATGCCGCGGTTCGCTCCGCGCTCGCCGCCGATTTCGACTAGGCGCGCTCGCCGCCGATTTCGCCTGGCGCGTGTTGCTGCGCCCAAGCCGCGCGATCGATGCGCCGCAATACCAGCGCCACATCGCGTCCGCGGTGCCTGGCCGGGCTCCGCGCTATTTCGCGCATGCCGACTTTCGCCAGCACGCTGCGTGAGCGGTCATTGTCGGCGAGATGCCCCGCCATCAGCCACCCGAGCGACGTGTGCCTGAACAGCGCATCGATGCCGGCACGCGCCGCTGCGGTCGCATAGCCATTGCCCCAGTACGGGCTGCCGATCCAGTAGCCCAGGTTGCCGTGCGGATTGGGTGCGACCCGCAGCCCAAGCGCACCCACCAACGCGCCGTCTGCGCGCACCACGCCGTATACGAAGTCGCCCTGCCGGCGTCCGCGGGCGTGGGTTGCGATCCATTCGCGCGCAGCCCCGGGTGGATACGGGTGCGGGATCGTCGCGGTCATCGCGGAAACCTGCGCGTCGCCCGCGAGGCGTTGCACCGTCGGCGCGTCGCGCATCGTCAACGCTCGCAGCTGCACCAGGCCGCCGTCCAGCGTGCGCGGCAGCGTCATCGGTCAGTCGCGGAAATTGTCGTATTGCAGCGGGAAATCGGTGATCGATTTCTTCACCAGTGCGATGCCGCTTTGCAGGTCATCACGCTTGGCGCCGGACACCCGGATCGCGTCGCCCTGGATCGATGCCTGCAACTTGAGCTTGCTGTCCTTGATCAGACGCTGGATCTTCTTCGCAAGCTCCTGCTCGACGCCGGTGCGCACGGTGACGACTTGCTTGACCTTGTTGCCGGAGACCTTTTCGCCATCGCCGTGCTTCAGGCAGCGCACGTCAACGCCGCGCTTGGCGAGCTTCGCCAGCAGGATGTCATTGACCTGCGACAACTTGAAGTCGTCGTCGGCGAACACTGTCAGCAGCTTGTCGCCGACTTCGACCCGCGAGTCGGAGCCCTTGAAGTCGAAGCGCGTCGAGACTTCCTTGTTGACCTGGTCGACTGCGTTGCGCACCTCGACCTGGTTGACTTCCGAAATGATGTCGAACGAAGGCATGTTGGATTCCCGTTGGCGTGCTGCCCGACCCTAGCATGCGGCGGGAGCCGCGCGCAATGCGCCAATGGCCACCCAGCGCGTGGCAGTACACCTCGGGGTTGGGTTGTTCGGGCATCGCTGGCGCCAGCATGCGCCGATCGAATGCGCGTCGAATACTCGCGCGCGCGGTCGCAGGGCATCGTCTAAAATGCGCGATTCCACCGCCACCGCCCGCGAACCGCCATGTCGCACATCCTGCAGGACCTGCCCGCCGGCCAGAAAGTCGGCATCGCATTCTCGGGCGGGCTCGACACCAGCGCCGCATTGCACTGGATGCGCGCCAAGGGTGCGATTCCCTACGCGTACACGGCTAACCTCGGCCAGCCGGACGAACCCGACTACGACGACGTACCGCGGCGCGCGCTGGCGTACGGCGCGGCGGGTGCGCGGCTCGTCGATTGCCGGGCAGCGCTGGCGGCCGAGGGCATCGCCGCGTTGCAGGCCGGCGCATTCCACATCTCCACCGGCGGGATCGCCTACTTCAACACCACGCCGCTCGGACGGGCGGTGACCGGCACGATGCTGGTGACCGCCATGCGCGACGACGACGTCCACATCTGGGGCGACGGCAGCACCTACAAGGGCAACGACATCGAGCGTTTCTACCGTTACGGGCTGCTTGCCAATCCCGACCTGCGGATCTACAAGCCGTGGCTCGATCCGTTGTTCATCGCCGAGCTTGGCGGGCGCCGGGAAATGTCCGAATACCTGGCCGCCGCGGGCTTCGGCTACAGGATGAGCAGCGAAAAAGCCTATTCGACCGACTCCAACATGCTCGGTGCCACGCACGAGGCGAAGGATCTCGAATACCTCGACAAGGGAATGAAGATCGTCGAGCCGATCATGGGCGTCGCGTTCTGGCGCGACGATGTCGCCGTGCGGGCCGAGACGGTCAGCGTGGGTTTCGACGAGGGGCGGCCGTGCACGCTCAACGGCGGAGTCTTCGCTGACGAGGTCGCGCTGCTGCTGGCCGCCAACATCATCGGTGGGCGCCACGGCCTCGGCATGAGCGACCAGATCGAGAACCGGATCATCGAAGCCAAGAGCCGCGGCATCTACGAGGCGCCCGGCATGGCGCTGCTGCACATTGCGTACGAGCGGCTGGTGACGGGCATCCACAACGAGGACACGATCGCGCAATACCGCGACAACGGCCGCAAGCTCGGCAGGCTGCTGTACCAGGGGCGCTGGTTCGATCCGCAGGCGTTGATGCTGCGCGAAAGCGCTCAGCGCTGGATCGCGCGCGCGGTGACCGGCGAAGTGACGCTGGAGTTGCGCCGCGGCAACGACTATTCGCTGCTCGACATGCGCAGCCCCAACCTCACCTATCACCCCGAGCGGCTGACGATGGAAAAGGGCGCGTCCGCATTCACGCCGCAGGACCGGATCGGCCAGCTGACGATGCGCGACCTCGACATCAGCGACACGCGCGCGAAGCTTGCGACCTACATGCGGGCAGGGTTGTTGCAGTCGTCACCGGCCTCGGCACTTCCGCAGTTGCGCGACGACGACGGCGGATAGCCGTGGCAAGTGCGGCGCCGCGCCTGCGGCAACAGCCGTGCCGGGTTTGACCGGGATGTCGGAAACAGGGACACTTTGCCAGCGCAATGCGGCTCTCGTGTTGAGCGGGCACTGTGCGCAAGACTGCCGGTTGTGCGGTCCGCAAAAGGGGATGTTCGCGTCATGAACCAGGCGTTTCCCATGCTGCCCGCCTCCGCCACGCTTGACGACGATGCGTGGGAGGACCTGCTCAACTTCATCGAGGAGCGGCGCGTCATCCCCATCATCGGTCCTGAGCTGCTGCAGATCGAGACCACTGACGGGCCTCGCCTTTTGTACGACTGGGCTGCGGAAAAACTCGCAGCCAAGCTCAACGTCGACACGGCACCGCTGCCGAAGCCGTACACGCTGAACGATGTCGTCTGCTGGTACCTGTCGTCGCGCGGGCGCCGCGAGGAGGTCTACACACGCTTGCGCAGCCTGTTTCGCGACGCCGACTTCGCGCCGCCGGCGGCATTGCGCAAGCTTGCGCAGATCAGCGACTTCGACCTGTTCGTCACCACGACCTTCGATCCGCTGCTCGAGCAGGCGGTCAACCTCGAGCGCTTCGGCGGCGCGCAGTCGACCGACGTCATCGCCTATGCGCCGAACCGGGTCAGCGATCTGCCGACCGAGCGCGAGAAATTGCAGCGTCCGGTGATCTACCACCTGCTCGGCCGTTTGTCCGCGTCGCCGACGTACGTGGTGTCCGACGAGGACATGCTGGAATTCATCTTCGCGCTGCAAAGCGAGCACCTGGCACCAGAGAAGCTCTTCCACGAGCTCGAGCACAGCCACCTGCTGGTGATCGGCAGCAGCTTTGGCAACTGGCTTGCGCGCCTGTTCCTGCGCATGACCAAGCGGCACCGCCTGTCCGATCCGCGGGATGTCGGTGAAATCCTTGCCGACGACCATTCGCAGAGCGATGGCAGGCTGATGAATTTCCTGCAACAGGTCAGCGTACGCACGCGCGTCTATCACGGCGGCGCGAAGTTCGTCGATGAGCTGCATCGTCGCTGGAGCGCACGCGCCAGGTCGGGCACTGTGCTCGAGTTCGTGCAGACGCAGCGGTTCCTGCCGCCCGAGCGCGAGATGCCGGACAACGCAGTGTTCATAAGCTACGCGCGCGAGGACCTGGCAGCGGTGCAGCGGATCAAGGCGTGCCTCGACGCGGCTGGCATCACCACCTGGTTCGACCTCGACCGTCTCGAAGGCGGCGACGACTACGACCGCAAGATCCGGCGCAACATCGCGCGCTGCTCGTATTTCATGCCGGTGGTTTCGGCGGCGACCGAAAGTCGGCTCGAAGGCTATTTCCGCCGCGAATGGAGCTATGCGATCGACCGCGCGCGCAACATCGCGGAGGGCGCATTGTTCATCCTGCCGGTGTGCATCGACGGCACGCAGAGCGCCACCTCCCACGTACCGGACAAGTTCAAGGTATTGCACATCACGCGGCTTCCGGGGGGCGACGTCCCACCGGAATTCGTGCGTCATTTGCAGGACTTCCTGTCGGCGCGCCAATGATGCCGCATTGGATGCCGGACCATGCAGCGTTGACGACCGACCGCAATGCGGGCGTTCATCGAGGCGCGTTGCAAATCGCGAGGTAGGCGTTGGAATCGACCGACCTGCCAGCCGCCGACGCATCGATCGATCCCGAGCATCCCTGGCTCGGCCTTGCGTCGTTCACCGAGGAGATGCAGGCGTACTTCTTCGGTCGCGACGAGGAGGTGGCCGAGCTCGCACGGCGTGTACGGCGCAAGCTGCTGACACTGCTGTTCGGGCAGTCTGGCCTCGGCAAGACATCGATCCTGCGCGCCGGCATCGTGCCACGCTTGCGCAAGCTCGGTTTCTGCCCGGTGTACGTGCGCATCGACTATTCACCGGATTCGCCGCCGCCGTCGGAGCAGATCAAGGCCGCCATCGTGCGAGCGAGCGCGCATGCCGGCGCCTGGACGCAGCCCGGAACGGCGGCTGAGGGCGAGTCGCTGTGGGAGTTCCTGCACCACCGCGGCGATGTGTTGCGGGATGCTGCGGGCGAGCCGTTGGTGCCATTGTTGATCTTCGACCAGTTCGAAGAAATCTTCACCCTCGCACAAGGCGATGACGCAGGTCGCCGCCGGGCCGCGATGTTCATCGAGGATCTCGCCGATCTGGTCGAGAACCGTCCGCCGCAAGCGCTCGAAGCGCGGATCGAGGAGGACGAGTCGGCCGTCGAGCGCTTCGATTTCGGACGCGGTGACTACCGCGTGCTGATCGCGCTGCGCGAGGACTATCTGGCGCACCTGGAAGCGCTGAAGGGCGCGATGCCGTCGGTCACGCAGAACCGGATGCGCATCGCGCGGATGACCGGCGTGCAGGCGCTGGCGGCCGTCGTCGGCCCGGGTGGCAAGCTGGTCGAGCAGGATGCGGCGGAATCGATCGTGCGATTCGTCGCCGGCAGCGCGGACGTCGCCAACGCCGAAGTCGAGCCTTCGCTACTGAGCCTCATCTGCCGCGAACTCAATGCCGCACGGATCGTGCAGGGGCGCGCAGAAATCTCGTCGGACTTGCTGGCGGGCTCGCGCGACACGATCCTCACCGAGTTCTACGAACGTGCGCTCGCCGACCAGCCGCCGGCCGTGCGCCGCTTCATCGAGGACGAGCTGCTGACGGACTCCGGCTTTCGCGAAAGCCTGGCCGAGGAGCGCGTGCAAAAAGCGTTCGTCGCTGCGGGCGCACCCGCTGCGCTGGCAACGCTCGTCGACCGGCGGCTGCTGCGCATCGAGGAACGACTCGACGTGCGACGCGTCGAGCTGACGCACGACGTGCTGTGCAGCGTCGTGCGCGCCAGCCGCGATGTGCGCCACGAGCGCGAGGCGCGCGATGCGGCGGAGCGCGATCTCGCCGAGCAGCGCGAACGCGGTCGTGCGACGCGCAAGGCGCTGGTGCGTGCGCGCCAGTTCGCTGCCGTATGCGCGGTGCTGGCGATCGTCGCGGTCGCCAGCGCGCTGTTCGGTTACTTCAGCACACGGCGCACCGAACGCGCCGAAGCCCAGGCGCAGGAAACGCGTGGCGAGGCCGAGCGCGCGCGCGGCGAGGCCGAGAAGCTGATGGTCTACCTGCTCGACGATTTCCAGCTCGAGCTGATGCCGGTGGGACGGCTCGATATCGTCGCTGACCTCGCCAAACGCGTGCTCGCGTACTACGACGGACTGCCGGCCGAATTGCGCACGATCGAAACCAACCGCAATCGCGCGCTCGCGCTGGTTCGCTATGCTGCGGTGCTGCGCATCCAGACGAGGCTCGACGAAAGCGACAAGTCGCTCGCCGATGCGGTCACCGTGCTTTCCGATCTTTGGGAGAAAGGCGACCATTCCGAGGCGACGGTGATCGGTCTCTCCAGCGGGCTGGCGACGCAGGGGCTGGCCGCACGCAGCCGCAACGATATTCCGAAGTCGCTGGTCCT
>JBDTJK010000384.1:0-2895 GCA_039935875.1 Casimicrobiaceae bacterium | reverse complement strand
GCCGACGTCAGCTGCGGGAACAGGAACTGCTTGTGTATGCCTAGCTTATCGTAGTCGGCGAGGCGTTCCTCGATGTAGTACGTGCCACGATATTGCGAACCCGTACCTGGGGGCGGCAGGGGCGTGGAACCCGGAACCGGAGTTGGCGCACCGGGAAACTGCACGCCGACGAGCAGACCCTTGGCATCCCATGTGAAGCGAGGACACAGCGCCTCGAACTCGGCGCCGACGTAGTCGTAGACATCGGGCGGGAGAAAGTGCGTATCGGCGTCGATGATCATGGGGCCCTTCTTGACGAAGTGATACGTGTATCAAGGCGCGACACACGTATCAATTATCTTGACACGGGGAGCGCCGTACGTGAATTGCACAGCATGCCTCACTGTCCTGGCGCAAGCGGAGCGTGTCAATGAGTTTGCGACACCTGGGTGTGTGAATTTAGTGAGTATTGGTTGATTTTCTTTGTCGGGTCGGCGTCCTTTTTGATGGGTGGATTGACCCAAGCCGCGGCCGGCAATTCAGGTGGTCGTGACGCGACGCGTTTGAAGCGGTTCGGGTTGGCAAGGAAGGCAGCGTTGAGCGTGATGGCGCGCTGTCGGGTGAGCTCGGCGGTGCGGCCGTAGTGGACGGTTTCGGGGGTCATGAGGGCGATGCCGGAATGGCGATGAGCGGTATCGAACCAAGTGAAGAAGGCAGGGCAGTGGGCGCGCGCATCCTCGATCGAGCCGACGCGATCGGGAAAGTCGGGACGGTATTTGGTCTTGAACTGTGCCTCGGAGTACGGGATGTCATCGGAGACGTGCGGGCGGCTATGGATCTTGGCGACATCCAGGTCCTCCAGCAAGGCGGCCACGGGCTTGGAGCACATGCTGGTGCCGCGATCAGCGTGCAGCGTGAGGCAGCCGGGCGCGATGTTCTGCTTGGCGACGGTGTCGGCGATCGGCTTCCCGGCCAATTCAGCGGTCTCGCGATGGGCGATCATCCAGCCGAGGGAGTGTCCTGAATTCTGTGTGTGAGGCGCTCTTCGGTGCTGTACGACATCTTACGCTTGGGATCGCGTGAAGCGATCTTGTTAAAGGATCGCGAATTGATTCATCCCCGCCTTCCAGTAATCGAAATCACTCTAGCAGCTCAAGCAGCTTCAGGCGCTGCACCTTCCCTGAGGGTCCGCGCGGCAACTCGCTGACGAAATGGATCCTCTTCGGCGTCTTATACCGACCGAGGTGGTTCGTGCAGAAGTTGCGTAGTTCGTCCTCGCCGCATTGCGCACCTTTCCGCAGCACCACGCATGCGATAATTTCCTGTCCGTAGTGGTGATCGGGGAACCCAACGGCAGCGGCTTCGAGCACCCCGGGGTGGGCCAGCAGCGCTTCGTCGATCTCGCGTGGCGCGATGTTTTCGCCGCCCTTGATGATCAATTCCTTGATCCGCCCGGTGACGAAGAAGAATCCATCTGACTCACGGTGGCCGAGGTCGCCGGTACGCAGCCAACCATCGCAAGTGAAGCTCGCCTGAGTGGCCGTGTCGTTCTTGTAGTAGCCACGCATCACGTTCGGGCCACGGATCACCAGTTCGCCGGTACTGCCGTCGGCGGCTTCACGCAGGTTCGTATCGAAGACACGCGCCTCGCATCCCGACGCGCGCCCGACTGAGCCGATGCGTCGCTTCTCCTTCTCGAGCGGGTTCGAGAAAGCCGGTGCTGCCGTTTCGGTCAAACCCATGGTCTCGATGATGTTGATGCCGAACGCGTGCTCGAACGCACGATGGTGTTCAGGCGCCAGCGCCGCCGATGCCGAACGGCAGAAGCGGATGTGCCCCGTTTGGTTGCGCGACGGAATCGCACCTTCCAGCAGGTAGGAAATGATCGTCGGCACCACATTGATCCAGCTGCATTGCGTTTGTGCGGCCTGTTCCCAGAAGCGTGCAGCAGAAAACCGGGGTGCCAGCGCCAGACTACCGCCGCTGGCGAGCGGCGCAAGCATCGTCACCACGAATGCATTGAGGTGATAGAGCGGCAGCACCGCGAGTACGCGGTCGTCTTGCGCCAATGCGTGCTCAGTGCAGATCGCTTGTGCGTTGGCCACAAGATTCGACTGGGTCAACATCACGCCCTTCGGAACACCGGTCGTGCCCGAGGTGTACATGAGCAGCGTGACGGCGTCGGGTGCCGGGCCAGACGTATTGGGCATGGTGGAAGTGCGGGCCGCCTCAGGAACCTGCGGCGCATCGGGGTCGACCACGATCAACGCAATGGGGCGGTCGAGCGCGCTCAGCATGCCGCGTACCCGATCCTCCCAAACGGGTGCGGCATAGATCACTTTGCAGTCGGAGTGCGCCAGCACGTACCGCATCTGGGCCGGCTGCGACAGTAAGTTCACCGGATTGACGACGAGCCCAGCATACATCGCGCCGAGCAGCAAGCGAACGGTTTGCAGGCCGTTGGGCATGACGACCGACAGCGTATCGCCCGGCCGTGCGCCATGCGCGTGCAGTAGCGCGGCGACCGTGCAGCACGAGCGCGACAGCTCGCCAAAGGTGATGAGCTCGTCGTCCTCGGTAGAGACCGCGTAGACCGCCTCGGGCCAACGTGTCGCGGCGTTTTCGACCAGTGCTCGAACAGTCGATGGCAACGTGGTCATTGCCTGCTGTAACGCTCAAAGTAGTAGCCGTAGATATCTTGCTCGCTCGGCAAGTGCTCGGGGATCGGCGCCGACACCCGCGTGATGTTGAGGTAGTGGCGGTAGTTCATGTTGTCGGAGAAGTTGTTCTTGCCCCAGGTGCCGCAGCCCATCGACAGCGAAAACGGTAGACCGTTGTCGAAGCTGCCGCCGGTCGCGATGGCGTGCGATTGATTCAGGATCACCCGCGACACCGGCAAGCGCAGGCCAAGCTGTA
>JBDTJK010000383.1:0-3142 GCA_039935875.1 Casimicrobiaceae bacterium | reverse complement strand
GCGAGCACGCCATGGGATCCGTGCTGAACGGCATGGCCGCGCACGGCGGGACGATCCCCTACGGCGCGACGTTCCTCACATTCTCCGACTACATGCGCCCGCCGATGCGACTCGCGGCGCTGATGGGGCTGCAGGTCATCTACGTTTTCACGCACGACAGCATCGCCCTCGGCGAGGACGGGCCAACGCACCAGGCCATCGAGCAGGTCGCAGGGCTGCGTTCGGTGCCGAACATGACGGTGATTCGCCCAGGCGACGCCAACGAGACGGCCGTCGCCTGGCGGGTCGCGCTGGAAATGCGCAGCGGGCCGGTGGCGCTGATCCTGACGCGCCAGGCGGTGCCCACGCTCGATCGTGGGAAATTCGCCGCAGCCGAAGGCCTGCGGCGTGGCGCGTATGTGCTGGCGGATGCCGCGAATGGCAAGCCCGATCTCGTGCTGATCGCCAGCGGTTCGGAAGTCGGACTGGTGGTCGCCGCGGCAGAGAAGCTGCGCGCGCAAAATGTCGCGACGCGCCTCGTGTCGATGCCGAGCTTCGAATTGTTCGCCGCGCAGCCAAAGGCGTACCGCGACAGCGTGCTGCCACCGACACTGCGCGCGCGCCTTGCGGTCGAGGCTGGCGCCACGCAGGGATGGTATCGCTACGTTGGCGACCAGGGAGACGTGCTCGGCATCGATCGTTTCGGGGCCTCCGCTCCTGGCGACGTCGTGATGCGCGAATACGGGTTCACCGTCGACAATGTATGCGCGCGGGCGCGGGAGTTGCTGCGCTGAATCGCGCTGCTCGCGACTGGGCCCCGCAGCGACGGGTCTGCGAGCCGGCGCGCGAACGCCCGCGGGGAGTCTCATCATGCCGGTGAGTCCCACGCCCGGCATCAGCGTGGCGTTCAGCCAGTCGCCGGCATCTCCCGCTGCTTGGACTGGTCCGGGCTGTCGAGCTGTGCCGACAATGCGCGGGTCAGCGCCGCATACGTGAACGGCTTGGCCAGGATCGCGGCGCGGGCGGGGACGATATCCTCGTCGGTCACCGGCGAGCCGGTCATCAGAATCACCGGCAGCGAACCAAAGCGGTGGCGTACCACGCGCAACAAGTCGAACCCATCGACTTCCGGCATGCGGATATCGGACACCAGCAATGCGATCTCCGGATGATCGTCGAGACTCGTCAACGCTTCTCGCGCCGAATACGCCCTCAATACGCCGTAACCGCACGCCTCGAGCATGAGCGCCGTGGTATCCACGATGTCGGGCTCGTCGTCTGCGATCAGGATCGTGTGCATCGTGCTCTTCGAGTTCATTGTCATCATCCTTGATACGCTATTGTAAAAAACGCCAGCGCGCTGCGAACCCGTGAAATTGCGCAGTGAAATAATAAACGAAATGGTTTCTTGCGCGACCGGAAACGTCCCTTTGCGATGTAGGATCATGCCTACACCGCAACAGCGGCAGCGGGTCGCCAGCGCCCCCACCAGCGGGACTGCGCGCGAATCCTGCTGGCAGCGAGCCGTTGCGTACACTGAAAGCGACGATGCCTGACGAAAAGACCAGTTTTTCCACGCTCGGCGACGATCGCCCGTCGACCAAGGATTTGCCACTGTGGGAACAGACCCGCCTGCTTGGGCGCACGCTGGGTGCCGTGCTGCGTGCGGAGACCGGCGATGCGGCCTTTGCCCGGGTCGAAGACATCCGCCGCACCGCCGTACGCTTTCGCAAGGCTGCCGGGAACGACGCGCTGCAAGTCCAGGCCGAGTTGCACGCGCTCCTCGACGGCCTGGACGAAGGCGAAACACTCACCGTCGTGCGTGCCTTCAGCTATTTCTCACTGCTCGCCAACATCGCCGAAGACCTGCATCAGAATCGCCGCCGGCGCGCTCATCGGCTGGCGGGAGACGGCGCGCAACCCGGCAGCATCGCGCACGCTTGGAAGGCTCTCGCCAACGCCGGCGTCGAATCTGCGCGGATCGCAGATTTCCTGGCACATGCGCTGGTGAGTCCGGTGCTCACCGCGCATCCGACCGAAGTGCAACGCAAGAGCGTGCTCGAGTGCCAGGCCTCGATCGCCGGCCTGCTGCAGCGGCGCGATGTCGCCGCGCGTGAAGGCGAGCCGCTGGAATTGATCGATTCCGAACTCGCGGCACTGGTATTGCGTTTATGGCAGACGGCGACCCTGCGCAACACCCGCTTGCGCGTGATCGACGAAATCGACAATGCGCTGAGTTTCTATAACTCGACGTTCCTGCACGCGTTGCCGCGACTGCAACAGGATGTCGAATCCGCTCTGCGCCAGCGTGGCGACTTCGGCGCCGACTACCGCATGCCGAGCGTGATGAAAATGGGTTCGTGGATCGGCGGCGACCGCGACGGCAATCCCTATGTCACCGCTGACGTTCTTTCCAGTGCCATCCGCCGCCAGGCGACGGTGGCATTGCGCCACTATCTCGACGAAGTGCATGCGCTGGGCAGCGAGCTTTCGCTGTCGCGCTCGCTGGTGCGTCCCACCGCCGCACTGGAGACGCTTGCGGCGGACGCTGGCGATGCGTCGCCGTTTCGCACGGACGAACCTTACCGGCAGGCGCTGGTGGGGATCTACGCACGCCTTGCGGCAACGCTGGCCGAATTGACCGGCCTGCGCCCGCCACGCGATTCGCAGGTGACACGGCCGGTCTACGCGGACGCCGGTGAATTCGCCGCGGACCTCGAAATCATCGCGGCGTCATTGCGCAGCCACCGCTCCGCCGCGCTTGCGGACGGGCGGCTGCGTCTTCTGCAGCGTGCGGTGTCGACGTTCGGCTTTCACCTCGCAACGCTCGACCTGCGCCAGAACTCGATCGTCCACGAGGAAGTCATCGCCGAGCTGCTCGCGCAAGCCGGCGTCACCACGCAATACCGCAAACTGGACGAAGCGGCGCGCATCGACGTGCTGACCCGCGAGTTGGCGCAGCCACGGCTGTTGCTTTCGCCGTTTCTCGCCTACAGCGAGATGACGACCGGCGAGATCGCGATCATGCGCGTGGCGGCGCAGATCCACGCCACGTTCGGCGCCGATGCGCTGGCCAACTATGTGATCTCCAAGTGCGAGGCGATCAGCGATTTGCTGGAAGTCGGCGTGCTGCTGCGCGAAGTCGGCCTGCTGACGTATGCGC
>JBDTJK010000382.1:0-4559 GCA_039935875.1 Casimicrobiaceae bacterium | reverse complement strand
GTGCACGCGGTCGACCGCACGCGTGAACAGCTCGCAGCGTGCGTCGGCGTCGCGCACAAGCTCGCCTGCAAATGCGCGGATGTCGCCTCCGGCCATGAAGTGACGACCGTCACCTCGGATGACGACTACGCGCAACGCCGTGTCGGCCGCAAGCGCTTGGGTCGCGTCGACCAACGCGTCCATCATCGCGAAATCGAGCGCATTCAGCGATGCCGGGCGCGCCAGCGTCAAGGTGCCGACGCCGTCGACGCGCGTGATCGACACGGATGTGGCGTGCATCAGTCAGTCTAGCACCGGCTGCGGGATGTGCGCAGCGCTCGCGCGGTGCTCATTCACGACGAAACGGGCTGGCACGCTCGAGTTCCTCGCCAGTGTGTGCGACGTCGACCCGCTCCTCTGCGCAGAATGCGGCAATCGCCTGCGCGAAGTCCGGATCGCCGATGGCGTGAGCCGAATGCGTGATCACAGGCGTCAATCCGCGCGCGAGCTTGTGGATGCCTTGTGCGCCGCCTTCGAAGGTGGCGATGCGCTGCTCGATGCAGAATTCGATCGCCTGGTAATAGCAGGCCTCGAAGTGCATCCCCGGCACGTAGTCGAGCGCGCCCCAGTAGCGGCCCCACAGCGCGGATGCCGAGTAAATGTCGAAGGCGGCGCATACGCGCTCGCCGTCGCGGCGTCCGGTCACCAGCAACAGGTTGTGCGGCATCGCGGCGGCGATGCGTGCGAAGAAATCCCGCGTCAGGTACGCTGACGAGCCATGCTCGGCATAGGTATTCACGTAGCAGCGGTAGAAGAAGTCCCAGTCTGCGGCGCTGATGGCGTCGCCGCAGCGGCGTTCGAAGCTGACCCCCGCCGCGGCCAGCTTGCGCCGCTCCTGGCGGATTTTCTTGCGCTTGTCATGGTTGAATGCCGCCAGGTACCCGTCGAAATCCGCAAAACCCTGGTTGGCCCAGTGAAACTGCACACCGTCCCGGGCGATCATGCCGGCGTCCGCACAAGCTTGCGTGTCTGCAGCGTTGGTGAACAGTACGTGCAGCGACGAATAGCCGGCGCCGGACGCCCGGCGCAGCGCGTGCGCGAGCAGCGTGCGCCGCACGCCATCGTCGGCGGCGATCAGGCGCATGCCAGTGACGGGGGTAAACGGGACGGCGCAGACCAGCTTCGGATAGTAGCGCCGGCGGTGGCGCCGATAGGCGTCCGCCCAGGCCCAGTCGAATACATATTCTCCGTAGGAATGCGATTTCGCGTACAACGGCATCGCGCCGACCAGCGCGTCGCCGTGCCATGCGCTCAGGTAGCACGGGTGCCATCCACTCGCGGCCGACGCGCATCCCGATTCGTGCAGCGCGCTGAGGAACGCGTGCGACAGCAGCGGCTGGTCCCCCGCGAGGGCGTTCCACGCGCCCGCATCGATCGCGGTGACGTCGATGTCGTCACGGATCGTGACGTTGGCCAAGGTGTGCAGCGAAGCGGGAGCGGAGCGCAAGGACGGCAATCGCGATCGTTCAGGGTTCCCAAGCATAGCGCGACGCCAAGGTCGCTCTGCTAAAATTCGCAGCATGCAGATCGCGGTTGCGCAGCTTGATCAGGTCGTCGGCGATCTCCGCGGCAACGCGCGCCGCATCATGGATGCCGCCGAGGCCAGCGTGCGCGCCGGCGCCTCGCTGGTCGTCACGCCCGAACTGTCGCTGTGCGGATACCCGCCCGAGGATCTCGTGTTGCGCCCTGCGTTCATCGATGCCTGCGCTGCCGAGCTCGCTCACCTGGCCGCTGCTGTGCGCGGCACCACGTTGCTGGTCGGATTCCCGGAAATGCGAGGCGGGCACCGCGCGAACGCGCTGGCGGTGATACGCGATGGTCGCGTGGTGGATGTCTACCGCAAGCGCTGCCTGCCGAACTACACGGTGTTCGATGAGGACCGCTACTTCGAGCCGGGTGCCGCACCTTGCGTGATCGACTTCGACGGCGTGCGCGTCGGCATCATCATCTGCGAGGATGTCTGGTACGCCGAACCGTCGCGCAGCACCGCAGCTGCCGGCGCGCGTATGATCGTCGTCGCCAACGGCTCGCCGTATCACACGCGACAGCAGGCGCTGCGCATCGTGCAGCTCCGCGCGCGCGCAGCCGAGACGCGGCTGCCATTCCTGTACGTCAATCGAGTGGGTGGCCAGGACGAACTCGTGTTCGACGGCGCGTCGTTTGCGCTGGCGGCGGATGGTTCGATCGCGCAGCAACTCCCGGCGTGGCAGCAGACGCTTGCAATGGTGACGTTCGAACACGGCGCATGGAAGCCCGTACGTGGCGAACTCGATGCCGCGCTCGAAAGCCACGTGTACCAGGCGCTAGTGATGGGCGTGCGCGATTATGTCGACAAGAACCATTTTCCGGGTGTGCTGCTGGGATTGTCCGGAGGCATCGATTCCGCGCTGACTCTGGCAGTCGCCGTCGATGCGCTGGGCGCGTCGCGGGTGCGCACGTTGATGCTGCCGTCGCGCTACAACGCACAGATCAGCCTCGACGACGCCCGCGAAATGGCCGGCATCGTCGGCGTGCGCTACGACGAGATCTCGATCGAGGGACCGTTCGATTCATTTCTCGGTGCACTGTCGGCTGAGTTCAACGGCCTTGCGGTGGACGCAACCGAGGAGAACATCCAGGCGCGCATCCGTGGCACTCTGCTGATGGCGCTATCGAACAAGCACGGCTCGATCGTGCTCACCACCGGCAACAAGTCCGAGATGGCCGTCGGCTATGCCACGCTGTACGGCGACATGGCGGGCGGCTTCGCGGTGCTGAAGGATGTGCCCAAGACGCTGGTGTTTCGCCTCGCCGATTACCGCAACCGGATGGGACGCGTGATTCCGCAGCGCATCATCACCCGTCCCCCGTCGGCCGAGTTGCGTGCCGACCAGACGGACCAGGATTCGCTTCCGCCTTATGCGATCCTCGACGCGATCCTCGAAGCCTATGTCGAGCACGATGCCAGTCCCGCCGACATCGTCGCCCGCGGGTTCGCGGCGGCGGACGTCGCGAGAGTGGTGCGCCTGATCAAGGTCAACGAATACAAGCGCCGGCAAGCGGCGGTCGGCATCCGCATCACGCCGCGCGGGTTCGGCAAGGACTGGCGCTATCCGATCACGTCGGCGTGGAACGAGTGGCAGACCGTCAGTGACAATGCGGTTGGTGTAAGCTCGCGCGGTACGCAACGGCCGGCGGCCCCTAGAACATGAAGAAAATAGAAGCGGTGCTGAAGCCATTCAAGCTGGACGAGGTCCGCGAGGCGCTTTCCGAACTCGGCGTCAGCGGGCTCACCGTCACCGAGGTCAAGGGTTTCGGCCGCCAGAAGGGCCATACGGAGCTTTACCGTGGCGCCGAATATGTGGTCGACTTCCTGCCCAAGGTCAAGGTCGAAGTCATCGTGGCCGATGATCTTGTCGACCGCGCGATTGAATCGATCGTGCGCGCGGCGCGCACCGGCAAGATCGGCGACGGCAAGATCTTTGTCACGGCGGTCGAGCAAGTGATCCGCATCCGTACCGGTGAAAGCGGCGATACGGCGATCTGAACTCCAAATTTCGCGCGTCGAACTTTCGCGCTGCCGGACGCGTCACCACAACGGAGAATCCCGCAATGTCATTCGGATCGGAATTCAGGCAGTTCGCGATGAAGGGCAATGTCGTCGATCTCGCCGTCGGCGTGATCATCGGCGCGGCATTCGGCAAGATCGTGGACTCTCTGGTCAAGGACCTGATCATGCCGCTCATCGGCCGCGTATTCGGTGGCCTCGATTTCTCGAACTACTTCATCACGCTGGCATCGCCGCCGGCAGGCTATACCGGCCCGATGACGTACGAAGCGCTGACCAAGGCTGGCGTGCCGGTGTTCGCGTACGGCAATTTCCTGACCGTAGTCCTCAATTTCGTGATCCTCGCGCTGGTGATCTTCCTGATGATCAAGAAATTCAATTCGATGAAGGCGAAGCTGGATCCTCCCGCTGCGGCATCCGTCATTCCCGAGGACGTGCTGCTGCTGCGCGAGATCCGCGATTCGCTTAAGAGATGAAAGGCGGAGCGGGCCAATGGCTCGCAAGCGTCGCTAATTCCGACCAGGAGGAAAGATGAAGATCCGTTGCACGATGCTCGGCCTGGCGCTGTCAGCGCTATGCGCCACCACCGCCAACGCCGAGATCACCATCGGCGTCACGCTGTCAGCCACTGGCCCTGCCGCTTCACTGGGCATTCCGGAAAAGAACACCTTCGAGCTGTTGCCGTCGTCGATTGCCGGCGAGACCATCAAGTGGGTGATCCTCGACGACGCCTCGGACACCACCAAGGCGGTCACCAACACGCGCAAGCTGATCAGCGAGGACAAGGCGGACGTCATCATCGGATCGACGGTGACGCCGAATTCGCTGGCGATGGTCGACGTGGTGTCGGATGCGCAGGTGCCGATGATTTCGATGGCGGCGTCGGCACGCATCGTCGACCCGGCCAACCCACGCACCAAGTGGGTGTTCAAGACGCCGCAGAGCGATACGCTGATGGCCGACGCGATCGCCG
>JBDTJK010000381.1:0-3586 GCA_039935875.1 Casimicrobiaceae bacterium | reverse complement strand
AGGCGATGCAGTTGCGTTACCTGCAGACGTTGGCGGACATGTCCAATAGCGGCAAGGCCTCGACCATCGTGTTCCCGCTGCCGCTGGATCTGTTCAAGCCGCTGATCGAGGGGTTCGCGCAAAAGCTACCCCCTGCGCAAAGCTGATGTGAAAATGAGGCGGGGTTCATTTAGCCAAGGCAGGTAAATCAACCTGACTTTATTATTGGTGTTCTGGCGTCGGACGGCCCGGCCTGCATCGAGAGCGCGGAGTCGGCCACTGCGTCGTTCATTGGTATCCTTTCAGTCGAATTTCCGATCTTACAGACGGATTCGACGGTATGGCAGCCGAGTCATCGACACGACGGATCTTCACCAGCGACGGTAACGCGCTCCGGAAATACTGGAGCGAGCCCTTCGTGCGGATTCACAGTGAACGTCGCGGCGCGCATCGAGGTCGCAGACCGGCCGGAGTGGTAGCGACTGCAGACATTCGGTCTTCGGCGCTCGCGCGCCGCTTGACCAGCATGGCCAAGGCCGGAATACTCGGCTTGCTGGGTTGAAGTTACTCTCCTTCGAAAGCAGGGATGTTCCGTGGGCAGGTGGTAATGGGAATGTGTGCGTACTGGATCAAGGGATCGGACACGGGTGCTGTTCGTGTCGCGTGACTCGTCGATGCACGAAGCGGCGAGGGAAAGCCGCAGTTCTGCTCTCGAGCTGGCAGACGACGCCCTTCTCGATCGATTGCAGCACGCAGCGTTCGACTATTTCCGCGACAACGCGAATCCCGTCAACGGCCTGGTCGCCGACACCACACGCCCCGGCGCGCCATCGAGCATCGCGGTCGTGGGATTCGCGCTCTCCGCTTATCCGGTCGGCGTCGAACGGCACTGGATGGAGCGCGCCGATGCGCTGGCGCGCACGCTCGCGGCATTGCGCTTTTTCAGTGCAAGCGATCAGTCGGGCAGCGAGCAGGCTACCGGTTATCGCGGTTTTTACTACCACTTTCTGGACATGCAGAGCGGCACGCGCGTGTGGCTCTCGGAAGTTTCGTTGATCGATACCGCACTCCTGATCGCCGGAGTGCTGGCCGCCGCCACTTATTTCGATGCACAGACAGCCGACGAGATCGAATTGCGCCGCCTCGCCGGCGCGCTGTACGCAAGGGTCGACTGGCGCTGGGCACAGCGTGAGCGTGGCGCCGTCACGCATGGCTGGAAGCCGGAGTGCGGCTTCCTGAACTATGGCTGGGAGGGCTACAGCGAGTCGATCCTGCTCTACGTGCTCGGCCTCGGCTCGACGACCCATCCACTGACAGCAGAGAGCTATCCAGCATGGACGATGACATATCAGTGGGAGAACCTGTACGGTCACGACTATCTGTATGCCGGTCCGCTTTTCATCCATCAGTACTCGCACGCCTGGATCGACTTTCGGGGCATTCGCGACGCGTTCATGCGCGAAAAGGACTGCGACTATTTCGAGAATAGCCGTCGCGCGACCTACGTTCAACGCGAATACGCAGCGCGCAATCCACACGGCTTCGCTGGCTATGGGGCGGATCGCTGGGGCCTTTCTGCAGGCGACGGCCCGAGTACGCCACCTCAAATGATCCACGGTCGGCACCAGGCGTTCTACGGCTATGCCGCGCGCGGCGTTCCCTATGGTCCCGATGACGGCACGCTCAGCGGCCCGGCAATGCTCTCGTCGCTGGTGTTCGCGCCGGAACTCGTCATGCCTGCGTTGCGAAACCTGCACGGCCACGGGGGAAGCGATGGTGACCGGTTGATTCAAGCCAGCGGGTTCAACGCAACGGTGGGCGAAGCCGGACTCAATGGTTGGGTTTCCGAGGGAACGTTCGGCCTCGACGAAGGCATGATCGTACTGATGATAGAAAACTTTCGCTCCGGGATGCCTTGGCGTCTGGGCTGCGGTAGCAACTGGATCCGCTCCGGTCTGCATCGAGCGGGGTTTCGCGGCGGCTGGCTCTAGGTTCGGCGCCCAACCACGAAACGCCATCCCCGATGTCACAAGCCCCTCAGCCATTCAGGCATCCCGATGAGGGATCTCACGACCGCGATCTCTGCAACAACGTGCGTCCGCCGGGCTGGCGCAATCCGGTAGCGCACGGCCCCTACCGCGTGCTGGTCATCGGTGCCGGGCCGGCCGGTTTGGCAGCGGCACGCACTGCCGCCGCGCTTGGCGCCACGGTCGCACTCGTCGAGCGCGACCTCGTTGGCGGCGTCTGCCTGAACTACGGCTGCGTACCTTCGAAGCCCCTCATCCGTACGGCGCGCGTGTATGCCGAGATGCGCAACGCTGCCAGGTATGGCGCCCGCGCACCGGCCGACATCGTCGTCGACTTTGCATCGGCGATGGACCGCATGCGCCGCATCCGTGCGCGACTCAGCCGGGGTGATTCCGCCGCTAGCCTTGCCGCCGCCGGCATCGATGTGTACTTCGGCGCGGCGCGCTTCACCGGTGCCGATACGGTCGATGTCGATGGCACCCGTCTGCGCTTCCGGAAGGCGGTGATCGCCACCGGCTCGCGCTCCATGTTGCCAGGGATTCCGGGACTTGCCGAAGCCGGCTACCTGACCAACGAAACGGTCTTCGACGTGACGAGCTTGCCGGCGAGCGTGCTCGTGATCGGTGGCGGCCCGATCGGTTGCGAACTGGCGCAAGCCTTGGCACGATTCGGCTCTCGCGTTGTGATCGCGCACCGCGCTCCGCTGTTCCTGCCGAAAGAGGAACGTGACGCCGCGCAAATGGTCTCGGATGCGCTCGCGCGCGATGGCGTCGAGGTGCATCTCAACACCGAGGTCGTCAACGTTAGAGTTGAAGGCGGCAAGAAGGTCGCCGATACCACCAACGACGGCAACGTCCGGACGATCGTCGTCGACGAAATATTGACCGGCATCGGCCGGGTCCCTGCCGTTGCCGGACTCGAGCTGGAAGCCGCCGGGATCGCCTACGATGCCGGCACCGGCATCCATGTCGACGATTTCCTGCGCACCACGAACCGACGCATCTATGCGGCCGGCGACGTCTGTCTCGAACACCAGTTCGTCGACACCGCCGATGCGTCAGCCACGATCGCCGTGCAGAACGCTCTGTTGCTCGGGCGCCGACGAATGAGCGCGTTGACGATTCCGTGGTGCACCTATACCGACCCGGAGGTCGCGCACGTCGGCCTCTATGTCAGGCAGGCGCGCGAGCGTGGAATTCCGGTGAAGACCTACACGGTGCCGATGCACGCCGTCGATCGGGCGATCGCCGACGGAGAGGAGGACGGCTTCGTCAAGATCCACATCCGCGACGGCACCGACACGATTCTCGGCGCCACCGTCGTCGCGCGCCACGCCGGCGAGATGATCAACGGCCTCTCGCTGGCGATGGTCGCCGGCATCAGCCTGCGAACCGTCGCCAGCGTGATTCACACCTATCCGACCCAGGCCGATGCCATCAAGATGGCAGCGCAGGCCCACGTTCGCTCGAGCGCCTCGCCGCTTCTCGGCTGGCTGGCGCGGCGATGGGTCAACCGATAGCGGCCGATCGGGCGCGACAAGCAAGACAAGTCGCCGCTTCGCCGCAGTCGGACAACCAGT
>JBDTJK010000380.1:0-9421 GCA_039935875.1 Casimicrobiaceae bacterium | reverse complement strand
GGTGATGGTGCTCATCAGCGCAACCAATGCCACGGTCCGCAAGCTGTTCGACTACAGCTCGAACTCGTTTCTCGAAATCCAGTGGTACCTGTTCTCCGCGGTATTCCTGCTCGGAGCGGGTTACACGCTGCTGAAGAACGAGCATGTGCGCATCGACATCATTTCGAGCCGCACTTCCGCTCGCGCGCAGAACTGGATGGACGTCATCGGCATCCTCTTCTTCCTGTTCCCGATGTCGGTGATCATCATGTGGCTGTCGTGGCCGCTGCTCGAGGATTCGTTCGTCCGCCATGAGGTCTCGTCCAACGCGGGCGGGCTCATCATCTGGCCGGCACGACTGTTGGTGCCTGTGGGTTTCTTCCTGCTGATCCTGCAGGGAATCTCCGAGCTCATCAAGCGCGTTGCGTTCCTCGCCGGGCGCATCCCCGACCCGCTGGAGAAACTGCAAGGCAGGAGCGCGGAAGAAGCACTCGCCGACGAGATCGCGCGGCTGCGCAGCACCGAAGCCGGAGAAAAGCCATGAGCGCATGGCTCGTCGCGAACATCCCCCCGCTGATGTTCTTCGGCTTGATCATCGTGCTGCTGCTGGGTTTTCCGGTCGCATTCTCGCTCGGCGCCGTCGGCATCGCCTTCGGGTTCCTCGGCATTCACCTCGGCCTGCTGGATTTCTCGCTGTTCCAGGCGCTTCCCGACCGGGTGTGGGGCGTGATGTCCAACGACACGCTGCTCGCCGTGCCGTTCTTCACGTTCATGGGACTGATCCTCGAACGTTCGGGGATGGCCGAGGACCTGCTCGACAGCATCGGGCAGTTGTTCGGACCCATGCGTGGCGGTCTTGCATATGCGGTGATTTTCGTCGGCGCGCTGCTCGCCGCGACCACCGGCGTCGTTGCCGCCAGCGTGATATCGATGGGCCTCATCTCGCTGCCGATCATGCTGCGCTACGGTTACGACCGGCGTGTCGCCACCGGCGTGATCGCCGCGTCGGGAACGCTGGCGCAGATCATCCCGCCGTCGCTGGTACTGATCATCATGGCCGATCAGCTGGGGCGCTCGGTGGGCGACATGTATGCGGGCGCCTTCATCCCCGGCCTGACGCTGGCGGGAATCTACGCCCTCTACGTGCTCGGCGTTTCCGGGTTCAAGCCCCACCTGGCGCCGGCCCTTCCTCCCGAGGCGCGGACGCTGCGCGAACCCGATGGCGCGAGCGGCGTTAAATCGCTGTTGATACTCACCGCGATCGCCATTGGTTGCGCCGTGGCGTACGCCAAGTTGCGCATGGTCGGGCGTGCACTCGACGAAACCATCGTCGTCTCGACGGTCGCCGGCGCGGGCGTCGCGTTCTTCGCCGCAGTGATCAATCGCGTGCTGAAACTCGGCCTGCTGTCGCGAATCGCCGAACGCGTGACGTTCGTGATGATCCCGCCGCTCGCGCTGATCTTCCTGGTCCTCGGCACGATCTTCCTCGGCGTGGCGACGCCGACCGAAGGCGGAGCGATGGGTGCATCGGGTGCGCTGATCATGGCGCTCGCGCGCCGCCGGCTGTCACTGTCGTTGCTGAAGCAAGCCATGGACACGACCGCCAAGCTGTCGACGTTCGTCGTGTTCATCCTGATCGGCGCGCGAGTGTTCAGCCTGACGTTCTATGGCGTCAGCGGCAACGTCTGGGTCGAGCACCTGTTGACGAGCCTGCCGGGTGGGGCACTCGGATTCCTGATCGTCGTCAACATCCTCATTTTCGTGCTGGCGTTCTTCCTCGATTTCTTCGAGTTGTCGTTCATCATCATCCCGCTGGTGGGACCCGTCGCCGACAAGCTCGGCATCGATCTCATCTGGTTCGGCGTGCTGCTGGCGATCAACATGCAGACGTCATTCATGCACCCGCCGTTCGGTTTTGCGCTGTTCTACCTGCGCAGCGTTGCCGCGAAAAAGGACTACGTCGACCGCGTGACCGGCAAGATGATCGCGCGCGTCACCACCGGCCAGATCTACCGGGGTGCGATTCCTTTCGTGATCATCCAGGTGATCATGGTCGGACTGGTGATCGCATTCCCGCAGATGGTGTTGGTCTACAAGTCGGGCGAGAGCCACGTCGACCCCAACAGCATCCACATCGAAGTGCCCGTCGATGCGCCGTCGATGTCAGGCAAGGGTGGTCTGCAGAATTCCGAACAGGAACAGGCCGAACAGGCGCTGGACAAGCTGTTCGCCGAGCCGGAAAAGAGTCCACCGGCGGCGCCAGGGGCCGATGCGCCCAACGCGACTGGCGCGCCGGGTTCCACGGCTCCTGCAGCACCGGAGCCTTCCGCGAATTCGCCGCCAAAGTAACGGCGCGCGGTCACGCTGCAAATGAAAACCCCGCCGAAGCGGGGGTTTTCACAACGACGTGCCAACCTCGACGCGTGGCTACTTGCGCCCGCGATTGGACCGCTGTGCCGCGATCATGAAGTTGTCAAAGCGATTCTCGGCGACCGAGAACCATTCGACCTGGTCGGTGCGGAACGCCTTCCATGGCCCGTAGATCTTGTTGAACTTGGCATTCTTGGTGGCGATGTCGTCGTAGACCTCGGTGGTCGCCTTGTAGCAAGCGGCCATGATGTCGTTGGAGAACGGCAGCAGCTTGACCCCGTTGGCGAGCAGCTTGCGCAGCGCCGGCGGGTTGAGCGCGTCGTACTTCGCCATCATGTCCATGTTGGCTTCGTAACAGGCTGCTTCCAGCACCGACTGATATTCCTTCGGCAGCTCCTCGAACGCCTTGTTGTTGACGAACAGGTCGAGTTCCGGACCACCTTCCCACCAGCCGGGATAGTAGTAGTACTTGGCAACCTTGTAGAAGCCGAGCTTCTCGTCGTCGTAGGGGCCCACCCATTCGGCGGCGTCGATCGTTCCTTTTTCCAACGACGGATAGATGTCGCCACCCGGGATCTGCTGGGGAATCACTCCGAGCTTCTGCAGCGGCAAGCCACCAGTGCCGCCGATGCGCATCTTGAGGCCCTTGAAGTCGGCGACCGTCTTGATTTCCTTGCGGAACCAACCGCCCATCTGCGCGTTGGTGTTCCCGGCAGGGAAATTGATGATGTTGTAGTCCTTGTAGAACTCGCGCATCAGCGCCATGCCGCCGCCATGGTACATCCAGGCGTTCTGCTGGCGCGAGTTGAATCCGAACGGGATCGCGCAGCCGAACGCGAATGTTGGATCCTTGCCGAAGAAATAGTACGGTGCGGTGTGCGCGCACTGGACCGTCGCATTCTGCACCGCATCCACGACACCGAAGGCCGGAACGATTTCGCCGCCTGCAAACGTCTGGATCTGGAACTTGTTGTTGGTCGCCGAGGCAACCCGCTTGCTGATGACATCGGCTGCGCCGTAGATCGTATCGAGACTGCGCGGAAAGCTCGATGCCAACCGCCACTTCACTTCCGGCGTCGCTTGCGCGAACGCCGGCGCCGCGCCTGCGGCGAGGATGCCCGCAAGTCCGGTGTGCTTGATGAAAGAACGACGTTCCATCCGGTTTCTCCTCACTTGATGGTGCCGGCTTGGGCCGGCGACGGTTGTCCGCGTTCGGAGGTGCAGGACGTCGCTCGCACCCGTTAACCCTGGATGTGCGACATGCTCCGGCGCAAATCTGCAGCGATTCTAGCAGGCTCGCAGGGAAATCGTGCGCATTTGCGAGGGCGCCGGCTCAAGCGCCGAGCTTGCGCACCGCGTTGAACAATCCCCACGCCCAGCCACCCTGGCGTTCGACGATTTCGGAAAAACGGATCAGGTACCGGGCATTGCCGGTGTCGAGCTCGACCATCCCGCCATGCGTGAATTTTTCCTCGGGGCCGATCAAGCTGCGCTGGGCCGACTGGCGGTTGTCGATGTGCGCCGGCAGGTAAATGCCGAAGAACGGCCGGTCGCCGGAGATCGTCGTGCCGGCACTGGTCGGGGGCACCCAGTTGCGCATCAGCACGCGGACCAGGCGCCTGGCGATGATTTCGGCGCCCACGGTCACTGCGTCCACCTGCTGGCGCTGCATCCGTCGCACGATCGCCAGCAGCCACTCGTCGCCATCGCGCACGCCGATCAGTTCGCCGAGCTTGGCGGGTGCGTCGCGCACCGGCGCCACCAGCCGGCAACCGCTCTCGCTGCGGTCGATGATCCGCCACATCACGCCGCGGATACGCCGCGCGACGCTCTCCGGATTCATCTGTGGCGCAACCATCTGCGTCACTTCGTCATAACTCGCCGCGATGCCCGGCGTGCGCGCCTGTGCCGGCAGGCGTTCGATCTCGGCGATCGCGCGTGTGAGTGCCTGCAAGCCAACCACGACGCGCACGTCGCCTTCGGAACGAAAACGCTCGGCGCGTGGCGCCTGCGCAAGCGCATCCGGGCCAAACAGCGCGGTGAGCCGCATCAGCAAGAGCTTCTGCTCGCGCGGCGGCAGGTCGCCAGGCTTCTGCACGGCGTCGTCGTCCTGGTCGGGTAGCCAGCGCATCTGCTCGATCACGCGCGTATAAACGGGCGTGGTGTCCAGGAATTGCAGGCGTCCGCCAGGCTGTGCCTTGTTGCGCCGGCGCAGGCCCTGCATGCCGGACAGGTCGACCACGAAACCGGCACTTTCGCTTGCAGTCGAATGCAGCGACAGCGACGGCGCCCAGTCCTCGAGCTGGCGCGCGACCCATTCGACCTGGTCGGGCGTGAAGTTGCCCGAATCGAGGCGCATCAACAGCAGCGTCTTGATGTATTCCTGCTCGAACGACACGCTCGACTTGGTGAACCCGCTGGCGCCCAGCACGAGTTGCTCACGCTGCCAGCCGCGCATCCGCGCGAACTCGGCGAGCTCGTGGTATTCGCGCCATTGCGCCGGTATCCAGTGGCTGTAGCGGAACAGCCGGTACTTGGCATCGAGCCCCTTGTAATGCGCGAGGCGCACGACAACCCACGGCAATACTGCGCGCCAACGCTTCTGGTCGGCGCGCGGATAGCCGGCCTTCAACGCGCTCTGGTAGGCGGCGATAAAGCCCTTGACCAGGTCGAACACCGAATGCCACAGCCGCGACTCGACGGACGAGCTCTTCTGGTAGTTGTCGCAATACTGCTGCGTGAAATGCGCGATGACCGGTTCCATCCGCGCATCGATGCGCATCAGCGCGTCGACTTGCGGAGTTCCGGCTTCCTTGCGCGCACCGGGAAAGCCGCCGACGAGCTCGAGCGTTTCCTTCTGCACGCCCATCGGATCGGCCGGCTGCAACCGCGCGATCCAGCGGGCGGCAAGCTTCGGATTGCGCAACGGATCGTTGAGCGAGCGGATCCAGTGCATGGCGGGCTCGATCATATAGATGCAGCCCGCGACGCTAGCGCCCCGCCACCGTCATGCGCTCGACCAGCAGCGAACCGACATGCCGCGAGCCGCGCGTGTCAACGTCACTGCCGATTGCGACGATCGAGCGGAAGATGTCGCGCAGGTTGCCGGCGATGGTGATCTCCTCGACTGGATACGCGATCACGCCGTCCTCGACCCAGAATCCCGCCGCACCGCGCGAATAGTCGCCGGTGACCGGATTGACGCCCTGGCCCAGCTGCTCGGTGACGAACAGGCCACGACCCATCCTGCGCAGCATGGCGGCCAGGTCGTCGCTGCCATGCGACACCAGCAGCGTGTGCGCACCGCCTGCATTGCCGGTGGTGCTCATGCCGAGCTTGCGCGCGCTGTAGCTGCCGAGGAAATAACCTTGCAGCACGCCGGCCCGTACGACGTCGCGCGCAGCGGTTGCCACGCCTTCGGCGTCGAACGGCGCGCTGCCGCGCGCGCGCAGCATGTGCGGTGCCTCGCGAATGTCGATGTGCGGCGCGAATACTTCAGTGCCGAGCGAATCCATCAGGAACGACGACTTGCGGTAGAGGCTGCCGCCCGAGACTGCCTGCACGAATGCGCCCACCAGATCGGATGCTTCGGGCGCTTCGAACAGCACCGGGCACTCGAGCGTACCGAGCGAGCGTGCGTTGAGCCGGCGCGCCGTGCGTTCGCCAGCGATGCGCCCGACGGCCTCGGGCGCAAGCAGGTCGGCGGCGGCACGCGCAGACGTGTACCAGAAGTCGCGCTGCATCGCGTCGTTCTCTTCGCCGATCACCGCGCAGTCGATGCCGTGGCGCGACGTGCGGTAACCGCCGCGAAAGCCGTTCGAATTGGCGTAGACGAACTCGGATTCGCCGATCGACACCGACGCGCCTTCGGTATTGGTCAGGCGCGGATCGACGGCGAGCGCCGCTGCTTCGGTAGCGCGCGCGATCTCGATCGCGTCCTCCACCGACAGCCGCCACGGGTGGTAGAGGTCGAGATCGGGAAAGGTCTTGGCAAGGCGCGCCGGATCCGCAAGCCCCGACGCGGGATCGGCCGCCGTGAAGCGCGCAATGGCGAGTGCCTTGTCGACGCTGGCACGCAACGCGGCAGCCGAGAAATCCGCGCTGCTCGCGTTGCCGCGCTGCTGGCCTACGTAAACGGTTACCGCAATGCCCTTGTCGCGGTTGTAGGTGATTGTCTCGACTTCGCCTTTGCGCACGGTGACGCTTTGCCCGACCGCCTGCGATACTTCGGTTTCGGCGGCCGTGGCACCGCCCTCGCGCGCAAAGCGCAGCACATCGTCGGCGACGCCGGCGAGGACGCTCGTGGAGACCGGAAACGCGGTCTCGTCGACGAGGTTGCCGCCGCCGGCCTGGGCGACGCCCATTGAATTGACGTTTAATGACATGGTCATCGACAGACTCGAAGTGAAATGCCCGTGCCTCCATGCGCGCGACGGCAATCGCGCACTGGTCTCCCGACGGGTCGGTTATCATAACAAAGGCCCGTATCAGCGGGTATCTGGGCACCGGAAAACATGTCGCAGGACAACCCCTCCGACACGGCTGGCGCGGAAAGCGCGCCGCCGTCGAAAACGCAACGCAAGAACGCGATGCACGATCTGCAGCAATTGGGCGAGTCGCTGGTCGCGCTGGATCCGCGTCGCCTCGACGAATTCGACCTGCCGGAGCGGCTCGCCGACGCCATCCGCGACGCGCGCAACATCACCCGTCATGAGGCGCGGCGCCGGCAGATGCAATACATTGGCCGCCTGATGCGTGACGTCGACGCCGCGCCCATCGCGGCGAGCCTTGCCCATCTGGACGAGATGCCGCGAGCGGAGAAAGTGCGTTTTGCCGCGCTGGAGCGGTGGCGCGACCGCCTGCTGGAAGACGACGTTGCACTCGACGAGTACGTGGCCACGCATCCGCGCGCCGCGCGCGCCGAACTGGCGACTCTGATCGGCACGGCGCGCGCCGAACGCGCTGCGGGCGCGCCGCCGCACAAGTTTCGCCAGCTGTTTCGAAGGCTCAAGGACTTCGACGCTGGCGCACCCGCCGTGTCTTTGCCAGGTGACGCATGACCAATCCGTGCTTGATCGGGCTGGTATCGATCAGTGACCGCGCTTCTGGCGGCGTTTACGTCGACAAGGGGTTGCCCGGATTGAAGGAGTGGCTCGGCGCCGCGCTGGCGACTGCGTGGACCGCCGTCGAGCGCTTGATTCCCGATGACCAGGCTGCGATCGAGCGCACGCTGGTCGAACTGGTCGATGTCGAAGGCTGCGCGCTGGTGCTGACTACCGGGGGCACGGGGCCCGCACCGCGTGACGTGACGCCGGAGGCAACGCTCGCAATCGCGCACAAGGTGATGCCCGGCTTTGGCGAGCAGATGCGCCAGGTCAGCCTCAAGTTCACGCCGACGGCGATCCTGTCACGCCAGGTGGCCGTGGTGCGCGGTCGCGCGCTGGTCATCAACCTGCCCGGCCAGCCGAAGGCCATCCGGGAAACGCTCGACGGCGTGTTTCCGGCCGTTCCCTATTGCATCGACCTGATCGGCGGCCCCTACCTGGAAACGCACGAGGAGGTGTGCAAGGCATTCCGCCCGAAGAGTGCGCTGCGCCCGGCGCAACCCAACCGATAGAACCGCCGCTTGCGCGGCAAGGGATCCCGATGGACGACATGCTGAATGTCGCAAAGATGGGCCTCGGCGTGCTCGTCGCGCTGCTCGTCTTCGTATCGATCCTCGTGATGTTCGTGCGCGACGTCACGCAGAAGCAGCACACGGTGCTGCGCAACTTCCCCGTGATCGGTCGCTTCCGCTACTGGTTCGAGGAACTGGGCGAGTATTTCCGCCAGTACTTCTTCGCCGGCGACCGCGACGAGATGCCATTCAATCGCGCAACGCGCGGCTGGGTTTACCGGCTGGCCAAGGACGAAGGGGGGATCATCGGCTTCGGCTCGACGTACGACCTGCATGCGCCGGGCGCGCTGATCTTCGTCAACGCGGCGTTTCCGGTACTTGAATCGGAGCGCCTGCCGACACCGCCGCTGACGATCGGCGATGGCTACTGCCGCACGCCGTTTGTCGCGCGGTCGGTGGTCAACGTCAGCGGCATGAGCTTCGGTGCGATCTCCGCACCGGCCGTGCGCGCGCTGTCACGCGGCGCCGCGGCCGCCGGATGCTGGATGGATACCGGTGAAGGGGGCCTTGCGCCGTTCCACCTGGAAGGCGGATGCGACATCATCATGCAGATCGGCACCGCCAAGTATGGCGTGCGCGATGGCGACGGCAACCTGGACATCGCGCGACTGCGCGAAGTCGCTGCGCACGACAGTGTGCGCGCCTTCGAGGTCAAGCTGTCGCAGGGCGCCAAGCCGGGCAAGGGCGGCGTGTTGCCAGGCGCCAAGGTGACGCCGCTGATCGCGTCCATTCGCGGCATTCCGGTCGGCAAGGATTCGATCAGCCCCAACCGCCATCCCGAGATTCCCGACATGGATGCATTGCTCGACACGGTGATGCGCATCCGCGATGCAACCGGCAAGCCCGTAGGCATCAAGACCGCCATCGGCGGCCGCTGGTTCGCCGACGAGCTCGTCGAGCGTATCCTGGTGCGCGGCCTCGACAGTGCGCCCGACTTCCTGGTGATCGACGGCGGCGAAGGCGGCAGCGGAGCAGCCCCGCAGGCGCTCGCCGATCACGTGGGACTGTCGATCGACGAAGCGCTGCCGCGCGTCGCCGATTCGCTGCTGGCGGCGTCGCTGACGCCGCGCATCCGCCTGGTCGCCTCCGGCAAGCTGATCACGTCGGCGCGCGCGGCGTGGGCGCTCTGCTGCGGCGCCGATTTCGTCAACACCGCGCGCGGATTCATGTTCGCGCTGGGCTGCATCCAGGCGTTGCGCTGTCACACCAACACCTGCCCCACGGGCGTCACCACGCACAACCCGCGGCTGCAGCGGGGCCTCGTGGTGGAGGACAAGGCGACGCGGGTTGCGAACTATGCGATGAACATGAACAAGGAGATCGACATGATCGCGCACAGCTGCGGCGTGCACCAGGCTCGCGAGCTCGAACGCCGCCACGTGCGGCTGGTGCAAC
>JBDTJK010000379.1:0-5311 GCA_039935875.1 Casimicrobiaceae bacterium | reverse complement strand
CCGCGACTGCTCTGTTCATGGATTCGATGCGGTCAGATAGACAAACGCGCGATTATGCACCGAGGGCACAACGCCTCGCAAACAGCCATCGCCGGCTTGCTAGAATACGTGACAAATCCATCACTTCGGGGAAATGGCAGATGAAATCGCTTTTGCGCTCGCTCGCTGGTGTCGCAACGGTCCTGTTCGCTGCAAATGGAACAGTACTGGCCGCCGACGCATTTCCATCGCATTCGGTGCGGCTCATCGTTCCCTTTCCGGCAGGCGGATCGCTTGATGTCATCGGCCGCGAAATCGCGCAAAAACTGGGCGAGATGTGGGGCCAGAGCGTCGTCGTCGAGAACAAGCCGGGCGCGGGCGGCAACATCGGCGCCGACTATGTCGCCAAATCTGCGCCCGATGGCTACACGGTGGTAATGGGCGCATTGTCGACGCACGCGGTCAACCCCACGCTGTATCCGAAGATGCCCTACGACGCGGTCAAGGATTTCGCGCCGATCTCGATGGTCGCAATCACGCCCAACGTGCTGGTCGTGTCGGCGAAGTCGCCGATCAATTCGGTCAAGGACCTGATTGCCGCCGCCAAGGCAAGCCCCGGCAAGCTGGCGTTCGGCTCAGGCAGCAACGGCAGCGCGGGCCACCTGGCCGGCGAATTGTTCAAGGTCGAGACGCACACCGACATCATCCATGTGCCGTACAAGGGCGCGGCGCCCGCCACGCAAGCGCTGCTGGCCGGCGACATCCAGTTCATCTTCGACAACCTGGCCAACGCAATGGCGCAGGTGAAGGGCGGCAACGAAAAGGCGCTGGCGGTCACTACCGCCAAGCGGTCGTCGCTGGCGCCCGACCTGCCAACGATGACCGAGGCAGGACTGCCCGGCTTCGACATCGCGACCTGGTTCGGACTGCTGGCTCCGGCGGGCACGCCAAAGGATGTCATCGCGCGCTGGAATCGCGACCTGGTGAAGATCCTCGCGTCGGCCGACATGAAGCAGAAACTCGCGCAACAAGGCGCCGAAGCGGCGCCGATGTCGCCCTCGGAGTTCGCCGCGTTCATCGCCAACGAAGTTCCGAAGTATGCGAAGATCATCAAGGCGTCGGGCGCGAAGGTCGACTGACGCACGTCGACACTGATCGTGATCGTGCCCGCGGGCGAGCGCCGAACCAGCGGGGGAAGCATGCAACGATGGATCGCCGCGGTCCTGTGCGCGCTGGCCTTCGTGGCCGCGCCAGTCACCAGCGCGCACGCGCCGGCCTATCCGACGCATCCGGTGCGCATCGTGGTGCCGTTTCCTGCCGCGGCAGGGCAACGCGTGGCTGGCGTCGCCCTATGCCAAGGAAAATCCGCTGGCACACGGCGCGATCGCCGCCGGTGGCACGCCCGCCGCAATCGCGTCAGGCGGCAACCATCCGCGCAGTTCGAGCCGGTACGCCGATCCGGACAGACCGGCGACCGGCCGGTGAGCGAGACGATATGTTCATTGCGTGTGCCCAAGCACCTCGATCAGGGCGTCAGGTTGTAGGTCGAGGTCACCTGCTCGACCGTGAGCCCCTGGTGGTCCTTGTCCATGGCATCCCAGCGATGCTCCACTTCCGACATGTACTTGCTGCGCGACATGCGGCCATGATGCTTGTGCATTTCGGCATCCATCCAGGTTGGAAAGGCAGTCGAGCCGGTAGAGGCAGGCGAACCGCGCTGGTGTCCCGACGGTGCATAGCCATAGGCGCGATCCAACTCCTGCTTGGTCAGACCCTTCTTCGATTTGTCCATGGCGTCCCATCGATGGCCAGTCTCGTCCATGAACATCTGGCGCGATATGCGCCCGCTATGCTGCATTGACTGGTCGTGCATCCACTTCGGGAAAAATACCGAATTGGTGTTGTTGGCTGCGCCAACCTCCTGACTCATTGCGGCCATCGAGGTCGTAGGCATCGCAATGCCCAACGTCAATGCTGTCGACATTGCTGCAGTTCCTAAGAGCGTCGTCAATTTCATCTTGTACTCCAATTCATTTCGGATCCTGGGGGAAGTACGTCCAATGCAATGTGCACTTGCTTGCACTTATCGATTCGCCAATACAGAGTGTGAATGGTTACGCTGGGATTCTGATTGCCCACCCTGCTGAAGTCCGTACGGATGCGTTTGGTCGAACGGCTTGGTGAACTGCTGTCCCTGATCGCGTACTTCAACAATTCCTCCCGAGACCGCTTCTTACGCAAGGTGTTTCGCACAAATCCGAAGTGTCTATACTTCTTGCGCCTTGTATAACAATAACGCGAGCAGGTAGGCCAATGCGCAGTCCGTTCGCTGATTCGTGCGTAGGACATTCGGCAAAGCCCCTCCGAGGGCTGCCACGATTTGCCTAGCGGCTGCAGCGCTATCGGCTCGGCAAACCTTCGGAGGTGGCTCTCGAATGTCGTCAAGGTATCGGGCGCGGGAGTCGAGTGAAGTCGCGTCAGCGAGCTGCGATCTGAATGGGTACCCGTCGCAGCGCGCGATTTTCACAATCGTTGTCGCGCGAGCCGCGCGGATGGCGCATGCACCGCGGCCGCGATGGCCGGCCGCCGGCCGCGACGATCAGCCGCGAGGTTGACGCCACACGGCGACGGCGAGCACCGCCCAGCCAGCGAGCCACGCGACGCCACCCAGCGGCGTGATCGCGCCCAGCCAGCGCTGACCGCTCAGCACCAGCAGGTACAGGCTGCCGCTGAACAGCATGATGCCCACGATGAACAGCCACGCCGCTGCGCGAGCCGCCGCCATCGCACGCGGCACAGTGCGCTGCGCGAGCAGGAATCCGGTGAACAGCAACGCCAGCGCATGCCACGCCTGGTATTCGACGGCCGTGTGCCAGATCGCCAGCATGTCCGGCGCGAGCCGCGCACGCAATGCGTGCGCGCCGAATGCGCCGGCCGCCACTGCGACGAACATCGCCACGCAGCCTGCAACGATCGATATGCGTCCGTTCATCGGTAGCGCCGTTTTTCGTCTAGAATCGAAGATCCCAGGGCGTACCTGCCTTGGCCACTTTCGTCACGACGATACCACCATGACCATCGACCGCCGCCACGTCGGCAAACGCCTTTCCGAAATGGTGATCCACCGCACTTCCGGCCTCGTCTACCTCGCGGGCCAGGTCGCCGACGACGGGCACGCCAACATCACGGGCCAGGCGCAACAGGTGCTCGCCAACATCGACCGCCTGCTCGCTGAAGCGGGCACCGACAAGCACAGGCTGCTGTCAGCGACGATCTATCTTCCCGACATGGCCGACTTCCCCGCATTCAATGCAGTGTGGGAAGCGTGGGTTGCGGTCGGCGACACGCCGGCACGCGCCACGGTTCAGGCCAAGCTCGCCAGTCCGGATTACCGGATCGAAATCGTCGCCGTCGCGGCACTATAGGCCGCGATGAACGCATCCGATCCTGTCGCCGCGGCGGTCATCGCGGCCTCGTCGCGTCGCGACGTGCAGCGTTCCAGCAGCGAAGCACGGATGCCCGTCACCCGCGAGTTGTTCGACACCGTGATGGTCCCCTGCTACGCACCGGCGCAGTTCATACCGGTGCGCGGCGAGGGTTCGCGCGTGTGGGACCAGCAGGGACGCATGTATATCGACTTCGCCGCCGGCGTCGCCGTATCGGCGCTCGGGCACTGCCATCCGGCGATGCTGCGCGCGCTGGATGAGCAGGCACGCAAGCTCTGGCACGTGTCGAACTGGTTCACCAACGAACCGGCGCTGCGCCTCGCGCAGCGCTTCGTCGACCACACGTTCGCACAGCGCGCTTTTTTCTGCAATTCGGGTGCCGAGGCCAACGAGGCGGCATTGAAACTCGCGCGCCGCTATGCGCACGACCGCCGTGGTGCGGGCAAGATCCGTGTGATCACCGCCACCAACGCGTTTCACGGACGCACGCTGATGACGGTCACGGCCGGCGGACAGCCCAAGTATTCGTCCGGCTTCGGCCCCAACCCGGCCGGATTCACGCACGTTCGCTACAACGACGTGGCGGCGCTCGAGGCCGAATTCGCAGCGGCCGACGATATCTGTGCGGTGATGATGGAACCGATGCAGGGCGAAGGCGGGATGCTGCCCGCAACGCCCGAATACCTGCAGGTGGCGCGCCGTCTTTGCACGGCACACGGCGCGCTGCTGATCCTCGACGAGATCCAGAGCGGCATGGGACGCACGGGTGCGCTGTTTTCGTACATGCAAAAAGGCATCGTGCCCGACATCCTCACCAGCGCCAAGGGCTTGGGAGGTGGCTTTCCGATCGGCGCGATGATCACCACCGACGACATCGCGTCCGCGTTCGGCCCCGGCGTGCACGGCAGTACATTCGGCGGCAATCCGCTCGCGTGCGCAGTGGCCGGCGCGGTGTTCGACATCATCAACACCACCGAAGTGCTGGACGGCGTCAAGGCGCGCCATGCGCTGTTCGTCGAGGGCCTGAAGGCGATCAATGCGCGCCGCCACGTGTTCGGCGACGTGCGCGGTGAAGGTGTGTGGATAGGTTGCGAGCTCGCCGAGCAATGGCGCGGGCAGTCGGCGGCGGTGATGAACGCCGCGGGTGACGCGGGCTTGCTGGTGTTGATGGCGGGACCCGACGTCGTGCGCCTCGCGCCATCGCTCGTCATATCGCTCGACGAAATTCTCGAAGGATTGTCGCGGCTCGAAAGCGCGCTCACCCGTGCGCTGCACTGAGCGCTGTACGCCCGCCCGCCGGCCGCGCTGACCGATGTTCGTCGTCCGCCCGATCGTCCGCGACGACCTGCCTGCGGTGCTGGCGCTGTCCGAACGCACCGGCAGCGGACTGACGACGCTGCCCGCCAACCAGGAACGCCTCGCGTCGCGCATCGAGCGCTCGCTGGCGTCGTTCGCCGGCCGCGCAGCGCGCGCCGACGAGTGCTACATGTTCGTGCTGGTTGACGCCCACGACAACCAGCGCGTGGTCGGCATCAGCGCCATCGAGGTTGCCGTCGGCCTGGACGAGCCCTGGTACAACTACTACGTCAACACGCTGGTTCACGCATCGCGCACGCTGGGGGTGTACACGGCGGTGCCGACGCTGTTCCTGGCCAACGACCACACCGGCAACAGCGAATTGTGTTCGCTGTTTGTCGACCAGGGATTCCGCCAGGCCAAGAACGGTCCGCTGATCGCCAAGAGCCGCCTGTTGTTCATTGCCGAATTCGCCGAGCGCTTCGCGCCCAAGGTCATCGCCGAATTGCGCGGCCGGCTGGATGCCGACGGGCGTTCGCCGTTCTGGGAAGGACTGGGGCGTCACTTCTTCGCGATGGAGTACTCGACGG
>JBDTJK010000378.1:0-5348 GCA_039935875.1 Casimicrobiaceae bacterium | reverse complement strand
CCCAGCGCCGCGGGATGTGCGTCGCGCCGATGCAGGCGACCGACTTGACATTGCCGAACAGGTTGTCGAGCACGTAGCGCCAGTGGCACAGCATGTCGACGATGATGCCGCCGTCGTCTTCCTTGCGGTAATTCCAGCTTGGCCGCTGCGCTGGCTGCAGGTCGCCCTCGAACACCCAGTAGCCGAACTCGCCGCGCACCGACAGCATGCGGCCGAAGAAGCCCGAGTCGCGCAGCGCCTGCAGCTTGAGCAGTCCCGGAAGCCACAGCTTGTCCTGCACCACGCCATGCTTGATGCCCGCCGCCTTGGCCGCCTCTGCGATGCCGAGCGCATCGGCCAGCGTGGGCGCCGTCGGCTTTTCCGTATAGACGTGCTTGCCGGCGGCGATCGCCTTGTGGATCAGCGCCGGTCGCAGCCCGGTGGATGCGGCGTCGAAGTACAGCGCGTCGCCGCGATCCGCGAGCGCCGCATCGAGATCGGTGGTCCAGCGCGACACGCCATGCGCAGTTGCGAGCGCCTGCAATTTGTCCGCATTGCGCCCGACCAGGATCGGGTCGGGCATAACACGACGGCCATCGGCGAGCGCCACGCCGCCCTGCGCGCGGATTGCGCAAATCGACCGCGCCAGGTGCTGGTTGGTGCCCATGCGTCCGGTGACACCGTTCATGATGATGCCGAGGCGAATCGTTTCCATGTGATCTCGTCGTGTCAAGGAGGCGTGGGCGGTGTCACCGGACGTGCGGCGCGCAAGCGGTGCGGCGCCCGCGCAGCTTCCATGACCGGCCGTTCATGATGATGCCGAGGCGAATCGTTTCCATTGTCTACTCGTGAACTGAGGCTTGTGTCGCGACGACACGCATCGGCGACATCGCGTCGAAGTCGGGATCGGCCGCATGTGCGAATCCTGGCGCGTCGAGCGAGTCAAGCGCAATGCGGCCGTCGCGCACTGCCAGGCAGGCGGTGCCGTCGACGTCAGCGTAAAGATCGGGATGCGCGGCGGCGAAACGTTGCTGCTCGTCACGCGGCGCCGCCGACATGCCGAATGCGTAGTGATGACCGTTGCGCTCGGCATGTGTGCAGCCGAGGATGGCTGCCAGCGCGCAATCCTGCTGCACGGCGAGTCCGGCCTGCGCGGTAAGGTCCTCGGCGGAGACGAAGCAGCGCGCGCCCGCCGCATTGAGCTGTGCCACGCGCAGCGCGTTGAGCAGCGACTTGTACAAGCCCTTGCAACCCTTGCTCGACACGCCGTCGTAACCCAGCCGATGCGCATGCGCAAACGCCGCATAGCTGTCATCGGCCTCGTCTATCATCAGCGGGAATGCGCGTGCGAGTGTGGTAACGTCGGTGTGCATCGTCGCCGCACGTGCAATCGGCTGCTCGATCCAGGCGACGCTCTGCGCGAGGCGCGCCAGCACCGGTTCGCGGCGAAAACGCGCGAGGAACTCGGCGAGTGCGGCGGTGCCGTATTGCTCGTTGCCGTCGAGTGTCGCGCGATACGCAGGCAGCCGGTCGAGCACGCGGGCGATGCGCGTGAGCCGTGCCACATCGGCATCCGCGTCGCCGGCGAGCTTCAGCTTGAACCAGCGCAGGCCATAGGCGGCAATCGCGTCCTCGAGCGTCGCAGGAAGTCCGTCGACCAGCGGCGCTTCGTCCGCGGCAATCGCGTCGGCCATGCCCACCGTGTGCCGGCATTCGATCGTCGGAGCGCTGCGCAAGTCCGCGAGGAACGCATCGACATCCGCGCCGGCGATGTCCGGCGTGCGCGAGGTATCGAGTCCCAATGCGTTGTCGCGCACTGCGTCGAAGAACGAAAGCCCGCGTTGCGCACATACGGCATCGACGATCGCCTTGTCAAGCTCGGCTGCGCCGAACGCAGCGGCCAGGGACGGCAGTCCGCGATGCGCGCCTTCTTCGATGATTGAGGTGATATGGCAAGCGGCATGGCCGAATGCGGTGCGAGGTACGCTGTCCGACCGGTACGCATCGGTGGCGATCTGCAACGAAAGCCGAAGCTGGTCGGCGTTGGCGTCGTTGCCGAGCAGCGGATTCTTGTCGAACCACTTCGGCACCATCAGCTCCGCAGTCATTCCGCTGCGCCGCGCGCCGTCGGCGAAGCGCAGCGTGGCGCGGACGAACGCCTGCGGCGCAGCGGTGACAGTGGCCGCGCCGAAGCGAAACGGCAGGCGCAGCGGCGTGGGCCGTTCGCCAAGCGTGACATTGACCACGGTGAATGCAGGAGCGTTGAGCGCGGCCATGGCGTCGTCAGGCGTCCAGCGTCCCTTGCGAATAGAAATGCGTGCGGATCTTCTGCGTGAGCGCGATGAAATCCGCATTGGCCATCACCGACAGCGTGCGCGGACGCGGCAGTGCGACATCGTAGATCGCGGCGATCGATCCCGGCCGCTCGCTCATCACCAGCACGCGATCGGCGAGGAACACCGCTTCGGGAATGCTGTGCGTGATGAACAGCACCGTCTTGCGGGTGGCCGACCAGATGCGCTGCAGCTCGAGGTTCATGCGCTCGCGCGTCATCGCGTCGAGTGCGCCGAACGGCTCGTCCATCAGCAGCACCGCAGGGTCGTGCACCAGTGCGCGGCAGATCGATGCGCGCTGCTGCATGCCACCGGAAAGCTGCCATGGGAACTTGCGCTCGAATCCGGCCAGGCCGGTAGTCTCGATCAGCGCGCGCGCGCGATCGACGTACTTTGCGCGAGACAGCTTGCGCATCTCGATCTGCAGCAGGATGTTGTCGAGCACGTTGCGCCAGCTCAACAACACGGGACTCTGGAACACGATGCCGACGTTGTCAGGCGGCCCATCGACGACATTGTCGCCGAGGCGGATGCTGCCTGTCGTCGCCGGCAGCAAGCCCGCCACCATCTTCAGCAACGTCGACTTGCCACAGCCGGATGGTCCGACGATGGTGAGGAACTCGCCATCGCGGATGTCGAATGTCAGCGGCGTCAGCGAGGGTACCGGGCCGTCGGCGGTCTGGTAGGTCTTGCTCACGCCTTCGATGCTGATCAGCGGCGCGGGTGCCCCGGACCCGGAGGATGTGATTGCGGAAGGCATGAAAAACCACGCGGCGCCCGGACAAACCGAGCGCCATGCAGAGTCTATCCCTATGGCAGGTACGCGTTGGTGTAGTAATCGGTGGCTTTGCCCGCCGTGGCCTTGTCGAGACCGCCGTATTGCTCGAGCAGCGTCAGCGTTTCCTGCATGTTCTTCGCACCGACGCGCAATGGCCGGTCCTTCGGGTTGTCGGGGCCCTTGTACAGCTTCGCCGTGGCCTTCATGCCGACCAGCGCGGTGTCCCTGACGCCGGATTTCGGCTTGTCCTTCAGCATGGCGTCGACGGCGGCTTCGGGATTCTTTGCGCCTTCCTCGAGCGAACGTGTCGCCGCCTTGAGGAAGCGCTTGACGATGTCCGGATGCGCCTTCAGGTAGTCCTTCTGCACGACGATGCCCGAGCTCACCATGTTGACGCCGTAGTCGGCGAAGCGAATCGGATAGACCGCCTTGTGCGCGCCGTCCTGCAGCTTGATCGCCTGGTCCATCACGTAGCCGAGCAGCAGGTCGGCGCGGCCGGTCATCACCGCGTTGAGCTTGGTCTGCGCGTCACCTGACACGGTGGTGAAATCGGACTCCTTGAGGCCGGTCTTCTTGAGGAACAGCGGCCACACCTGCGACATCGAGTCGCCCGGCGTGACGGCCACTGTCTTGCCCTTGATGTCGGCGGGCTTGCGGATGTTCTTGTCGGCAAAGCCCATCACCGACATCGGCGACGTCTGCAGCGCGACACCCACCGCGATCACCGGCGCGCCCTTCGACGCGGCCTTGATCATCGTCGCCACGTCGGCGTAGCCGAACGTCACGGTACCGGCGGCCACGGCCTGGATCGTCACGCCCGAGCCGCGACCCTCCTGGATGTCGAGGTCGATCCCCTCGTCGGCGAAGTAACCGCGATCGAGCCCGAGGTAGAGCGGCGCGTGCTCGCTGTACGTGTACCAGTTGAGCATCAGCGTGACCTTGTCCTTGGCTTGCGCGAATGCAGTGCTTCCCGCGAGCGCGCAAACCAGCGCAGCGGCAATGAGGGTCAATCGTTTCGACATGGGTGCTCCTCCTTCGGGTGGAAAAACGCCGGCCGCAGTTTCACGCGGTCGCGGCGAAGTCGTTGCGATGCGATGCATGCCATGGAATCAGCAGCCGCTCGACGACGTCGACGACAACGAACAACAACACGCCGATGCCCGACAGCACGGTGAGACCGGCGAACATCAGCGGCAGGTCAAAATTGCCGTTGGCAATCTGCAGCAGGTAGCCGATTCCCGAGTTGGAACCGACGAATTCGCCGACCACCGCACCGACCACCGCCAGCGTGACCGACACCTTGAGCCCCGCGAAGATCGACGGCAGCGCCTGCGGAAAGCGGATGCGCATGAACGTCGACAGCTTGCTCGCCTTCATCGAACGCGCAAGGTCGATCATGTCCGGTTCGACCGACTTGAATCCCATCACCGTCGACACGACGATCGGAAAGAATCCGAGCAGGAACGCGCAGATGATCTTGGGGAAAATGCCGAAGCCGAACCAGACGACGAACAGTGGCGCGATCGCCACCTTCGGCACGCTTTGCGAAAATACCAGTAGCGGATAGACAAAGCTCTCGATCGTCCGCGAATACGCGATGAACAGCGCCATCGGGATGCCGAACGCGATCGACAGGCCGAAGCCCCCCAGCGTTGCATAGGTGGTGACGAGTCCTTGGCGCCAGAGCTGCGGCCATTCGTCGACCAGCTGCTGCACGACCGCCCATGGCGCGGGGACGAGGTACGGCGGGATGCGGAAGATGCGGATCGCCAGGTCCCACATCACCAGCAGCAGAATGACGAGCAGCGCCGGCCGTGCCCACGGCGAGAGCAGCACGCGTTTCCAAGCCGGGCGGGTACGCATGCCGCTCATGCCGCCTCGCGTGCGCGCGGCATGTCGGCCTGGCGCACCACCAGCGACGCCATCACCATGTCCTGCATGTGCGCGACACGCCTGCGGCGCGCCGCAGGCGCCGTCAAGTCGCGCGCGAACACCGTCGACAAGGTGGCGATATTCGACAGGTAGAAATAAGACAGGGCAGCGATGGAGATGTACAGCTCGAGCGCATCGACGCTTGCATGGAAGATGCCCGCGTCGTGGCCACGACGAATGATCGTGCGCAGGTTGGCGGTGAGTGGCGAATTCATCGCGCGGATGCGCGCCGACTGCTTGAGGTGGTTCGCGTGGTACAGGTTCTCGTTGTTGAGCAACGTGATGAACTCGGGATGGGCGACGTAGTAGTCCCATGTGAATTCGAC
>JBDTJK010000377.1:0-5518 GCA_039935875.1 Casimicrobiaceae bacterium | reverse complement strand
TCCTGATCAACGCCGCGCATCAGCTACGCACGCCCCTTGCGGGATTGCAGGTGCATCTCGAACTTCTGCTGCGGCGTGACCTGGATCCGGACGTCAGGTCGGAAATCGGCGACATGTACACCGCCACCATGCGCGCAAGCCATCTGGCCACGCAATTGCTTGCCCTCGCAAGGGCCGAGGCGCAAGCCGCCTGCGGTTCCGAGGCAGTGCAATTCGATTTACGCGACATCGCAGCCGCCGCCGTCCAGGAATGGGTGCCGCGCGCGATCGCGCGCAACATAGACCTTGGATTTGTTCTCGACAGCGCCGTCGTCGCAGGCAATCCGATGCTGATGACCGAGTTGCTGAACAACCTCGTCGACAACGCCATCCGCTATACGCCGCCCGCCGGCACGGTGACCGTTCGCTCAGGCAGGCAGGAACCTGGCCGAGCGTACTTGAGCGTCGAGGATAGCGGCCCCGGCATTCCCGAGGAGGCGCATGCCAGGGTGTTCGAGCGGTTTTACCGCCTGAAGGGTACGCACGGCGACGGCTCCGGTCTCGGGCTTGCGATCGTCAAGGAGGTCGCCGATCGACACAACGGCGACCTCGCGGTGTCGGCTGTTGCGAAATCCGGCGTGCGGATCACGGCGACGTTTCTGGCGTCGCCGCCCGCACCCGCCTAGGCTTCAGGTTCGCCCGCACATTCGTGCGCCTTCACTCGACCGGCCGCTGCTCGGCAAGCGGGTTCGGCTTGGCCGGGAATATGAGCTTCAATCCCTTCGCCAACAGCGGCCAGAAGAGCATGAGCATCGACAGCGCGGTGATGCTGCCGACGAGGCCGTTCGACCACATCACCGACACGCTTCCCTGCGATATCAGCATCGCCTGGCGGAACGAATTTTCCGCCGCATTGCCCAGCACCAGCGCGAGCACCAGCGGCGCCAGCGGATAGTCGAGCTTCTTGAATACATAGCCGACGATGCCGAATCCCATCATGAACCAGATGTCCTGCATCGCATTGTTGACGGTGAACGCGCCGATCGCGCAGATGACGACGATCACCGGCGCGATGATCGAGAACGGAATGCGCAGGATGCTGGCGAACAGCGGCACGAGGCTCAGCACGACGATCAGGCCGGCGACGTTGCCAAGGTACATGCTGGCGATCAGGCCCCACACGAAATCCGGCTTTTCGGTGAACAGCAGCGGGCCCGGCTGCAGGCCCCAGATCAGCAACCCGCCGAGCAGCACGGCCGCCGTGGGCGAACCGGGAATGCCAAGCGTGATCATTGGCAGCAGCGCGCTGGTGCCGGCGGCATGCGCGGCGGTCTCCGGCGCAACGACGCCTTCGATGACGCCGGTGCCGAACTTGTCCCCGTCCTTGGAGAATTTCTTGGCCACGCCATAGCTCATGAATGACGCCGGCGTCGCGCCGCCCGGGGTGATGCCCATCCAGCAGCCAATGAGGGTGCTGCGGATGAACGTCATCCAATACCTCGGCAGGCTCTTCCAGGTCTCGAGGACCACCTTCAGGTTGATCTTGGCGACAGTACCGTGGAAGGCGAGGCCCTCCTCCATCGACAGCAGGATCTCGCCGATACCGAACAGCCCGATCACCGCGATCAGGAAGTCGAAACCCTTCATCAGGCTCTGGAACCCGAACGTCATGCGCAACTGCCCGGTGACGATATCGATACCGACCGTCGACAGCGCGAAGCCCAGCATCATCGAAATGATGATCTTGGCGGGAGAACCCTTGCCCATGCCGACGAAACTGCAGAATGTCAGCAGGTACACCGAGAAAAATTCCGGCGGCCCGAACTTCAGCGCGAAGCGCGCGATCACCGGCGCGAGGAACGTGATCATCACCACCGCCACGAAGGCACCGATGAACGACGAGGTGAACGATGCAGTGAGCGCCTCGCCTGCGCGACCCTTTTGCGCCAGCGGATATCCATCGAAGGTGGTCGCCACCGACCACGGCTCACCGGGAATGTTGAACAGGATTGATGCGATCGCGCCTCCGAACAGCGCCCCCCAGTAGATGCAGGACAGCATGATGATGCCCGAGGTCGGCGTCATCGTGAACGTCAGCGGCAGCAGGATGGCGATGCCGTTGGCCGCGCCCAACCCCGGCAACACGCCGATGACCACGCCGAGCACGATGCCGAGCAGCATCAGTCCGATATTGAACGGCGTGAGCACTACCGCGAATCCGTGAAACAGCAGACCCAGATCTTGCACTCGGCACTCCCGAATCGTTGCAATCAGGTGTGCTGTCGCGTTTCCGCAACGGCACGCCCGGGCGTCATTGGCACGCTATGCGTGCGCTCTGTCAATAACCGGTGAATCCCGTCGCGTCCCACATGCCCTTGTACAGCGGCACCTGGAACCACACTTCGAACATCAGGAAGAAGATGACGATGATCGTGATCCCCAGCATGGCACTCTTCAGCCATGAGTACTTGCCGAGGAAGTGCATGAACAGCAGGATGTAGATCGCCGACGCCACGTAGATGCCGATCAGCTGCACCGCAAGCACGTACAGCAGCGCGGGAATCAGCACCGACAACACCTGCTTCAGCTGTCCGCGCTCGACGAAGCTCTCCGTGCTTTGCTTCGACTGCGCACCGTACAGTGCGCCGAACAGCACGACCAGCGCCGCGCCGCAGATGATGAGGCTCACATAGAACGGGAAGAAACCCGATTCCGGTCCATCCGAGCTCCAGCCATTTCCGAGCCTGTAGCTGCTGTAGACGAACACCCCGGACGCGACAAAAATGATCGCGGCGACCACCGCTTCCGCCATGCGCATCGACACCACGGACTGCGAGTCCGTGCTCTTGCTGCCTTGTTCCACAGGTTCTCCCACGACGTCGGATCAGTGTGTGCAGTCAGTGCCGCGGGCAGTTGCGCGCGCGGCGCACCGGCCAGTGGCCGATCCGCCGTGCCCGAATGCGCATTCCCGCCGCACCGCGTCGCGCCCCGGTTTACTTCTTGGCCAGGAAGCCCGCGGTTTCCATCAGCTTGTGGTGCGTGGCTTCGGCGTCGGTGACCCACTTCACGTAGTCGGCGCCCGTCATAAACGTCAGGTTGAACGCCGCCTGCTCCGAGAAATCCTTCCATTCAGGCGTCTCGCGAACCTTCTTGAACAGGTCGATGTAGAAATTGACCTGGTCCTGCGTGACGCCCGGCGGCATGAAGATTCCGCGCAGCATCAGGTACTCGACAGGCAGGCCCGATTCCTTGCAGGTCGGAATGTCGTTCCACGACATGTCCTTGGTCACCTTCGCCTTGTACGGCATCCGCTGCGAATCGAATACGCACAGTGGACGCAACGTACCGCCGCGCCATTGTGCAACCGCTTCGATCGGATTGTTGACACTGGAATCGATATGCTTGCCGACGAGTTGCACCGCCACGTCACCGCCGCCTTTCAGCGGAATGTAGATGAACTTGACGCCGGGGTTGTTCTGCTCGATCTCGGCGGTGATGATCTGGTCCTCCTGCTTCGAGCCGGTGCCGCCCATCTTGAACTTGTTGGGTCCGGCTGCCTTGATCGCGCTGATGTAGTCATGCGCATTCTTGTACGGCGTGTCCGCGTTGACCCACAACACGAATTCGTCGAGCGCCAGCATCGCTACCGGCGTCAGGTCGTGCCAGCTGAACGGCACTCCGGTCGCCATCGGCGTGGTGAACAGGTTGGACAGCGTGATGATGATCGTGTTGGCGTCGCCCTTCGCGTTCTTGACGTCGAGGAACCCCTGCGCACCTGCGCCGCCGGATTCGTTGACGACGATCATCGGCTCCTTCATCAGCTTGTGCTTGCTGACCACGCCCTGGATGAAGCGCGCCATCTGGTCGGCGCCACCGCCCGTGCCTGCAGGCACGATGAACTGCACCGGCTTGGTCGGTTCCCATGCGGCGGCCGGGAATGGAATGGCCGCCGCGACCGCGCCCGTGACGAGCGCGCACAGCGCGTTGCGCAATACCGAGACTTTACGAATCTTCATCACACCCTCCTAAGTTGGCTGTATTTGGCTGACAACTTGCCCGCTGTCGGCGGGTTCTCTCTTATGGTGCCGCGAAAACTGCCGCGGCGCACGCAAAACCGTTGCTTCAACGCGACGGCTTCAAGCACCTGATGCCGTCGCACTCCGCGAAATCGACCACGACCCACGCTCGCTACGCCATTCGCCGCATGCAGTGGCACCTTGCTAGATCACGCCCGCGCCGCGCGCCCACTGGTACTTGGCGCCAAGCACCATCACCGGCGTTTCGGTCGTGTACGGATAAGCGGGAATGCCATGGTCGAACAGGAATTCCGAGGCTTCCTCCACCTCGACGTCCCCTGCGAGCGACACGACGATCGGCTTGTGAATGCCCTTCGCCCGCATTTCATCGACGACTTCGATCAACTTTTTCGCGAATACCATCGGCGGCGTGACGATCGTATGCCAGTAGCCGAGGATCAGCGCGTGAATGCGCGGGTCCGACAGGCCCAGCCGGACAGTGTTCTGGTAAGTGACCGGCGGCTCGCCGCCGGTGATGTCGACCGGGTTGCCGGCGGCGCCGAATGGCGGGATGAATTTGCGAAACGCCGCGTCGAGGTCGGCGGGCATCGGCATCAGGTTGAGGCCATAGGCGACGCAAGCGTCGGACAACAGCACGCCCGAACCACCCGCGCCGGTGATGATGAGTACGTTCTCGCCCTTGGGCGTGGCAAGCTTGGGAATCGCACGCGCCATTTCGAGCATGTCGCGCAGTGCATTGGCGCGGATCACGCCGGACTGCTTCAGCACATCCTCGTAAATCCTGTCGTTGCCGGCCAGCGCGCCGGTGTGCGAGCTTGCGGCACGTGCGCCCATCGCAGTGCGCCCGGCCTTCAGCACGACGATCGGCTTCTTCTTCGACACGCGCTTCGCCACTTCGGCGAATGCACGTCCGTCCTTCAGGTCTTCACAGTGCTGCGCGATGATGTGGGTGTTCTCGTCCTGCTCGAAGAACGTCAGCAGGTCCTCCTCGCCGAGGTCCGCCTTGTTGCCCAGGCCTACGATCGCCGACACGCCCATCTTCGCCGAGCGCGAGAAACCGATGATCGCCATGCCGATGCCGCCCGACTGCGACGACAGTGCAACATGGCCCTTGTAGTCGTACGCCGTGCAGAACGTCGCGCACAGGTCCTTCCACGTGTAGTAGAAGCCGTAGATGTTCGGTCCCATCAGGCGGATCTTGTACTTGCGCCCGATCTCCTGGATTTCCTTCTGGCCTTCGACGTTGCCGGTCTCGGCAAAGCCGGACGGAATCAGTACCGCGCCGGGGATCTTCTTTTCGCCGACTTCGACCAGCGCCTGCGCGACGAACTTTGCCGGAATGGCGAATACGGCGACGTCGATCTCGCCGGGGACATCCTTGACGCTGCGGTACGCCTTGCGGCCGAGGATCTCGTCGGCCTTGGGGTGGATCGGGTAGATCTTGCCCTTGTAGCCGCCGTTGATCAGGTTCTTCATCACCGAGTTGCCGATCTTGCCGTCCT
>JBDTJK010000376.1:0-8052 GCA_039935875.1 Casimicrobiaceae bacterium | reverse complement strand
AGACGACGCTGCTGCGCGCCGTGGCGGGCCTGGAGACACCCTACCAGGGGACGATCTGCATCGGCGACACGGTGATGTTCGACGGCGCGCGCAACATCGACGTGCCCGCCGAGAGGCGCAACCTGGGTCTCGTGTTCCAGTCGTACGCGCTGTGGCCGCACAAGACGATCTACGACAACGTCGGTTATGGCCTGCGCCTGCGGCGAATGTCGGGTGACGAAATCAAGACGCGGGTGACGCGCGTGCTCGAGCAACTGTCGCTCGGCCACCTCGCCACGCGCTATCCGCATCAGCTCTCCGGCGGCCAGCAGCAGCGCGTGGCACTGGCGCGCGCGCTGGTCTACAACCCGCCGGTGATCCTGCTCGACGAACCGTTGTCGAATCTCGACGCGAAGCTGCGCGAGGAGGCGCGCGCGTGGCTGCGCGAACTGATCGTCAGGATGCAGCTGTCCGCGCTGTGCGTGACGCACGACCAGGGCGAAGCGATGGCGATGTCGGATCGCATCCTGCTGCTCAATAACGGCCGCATCGAGCAGCAAGGCACGCCGCAGCAGATGTACAGCGATCCGCAAACGCTGTTCGTCGCCGACTTCATGGGCAGCAACAACCAGTTGCAGGGCAGTATCGCCAACGTCCACGACGGCGCGGCGACGCTCGTCGGCGACGGCTGGCAGGTGCAAGGTGCCGCGCGCGCTGGCGCGGCTTCCGGCGCGCCCGGCACCGCGATGGTGCGGGTCGAGCGCGTGCGCGTCAGCAGCACGCCCGGTGACAACCGCATCGCCGCCAAGCTGGTGACATCGATGTACATCGGCGACCGCTTCGAGCACCTGTTCGAGCTTGGCCACTCGCGCCTGCGTGCCTACGGCGAAACGCCGTTGGCCCCGGATAGCGTGCACCAGCTCGAATTGCCACGCGACGCCGTGTGGATCTTTCGCGCGAACAACAGCAAGGCTGCCTAGTGTGCCGCTGGGCGCGCGTTGCGGCGGCACGTCTGCACCAGGCGTGCAGCGCGTGATCCCGCGCCCGGCCGAGCCGCACCGGATCGTCATCGTAGGGGGCGGGGCCGGGGGGCTCGAGCTGGCAACGCGCCTGGGTGACAAGCTCGGCGCTCACGGGCGTGCGCATGTGACGCTGGTCGATCGCAGCGAAACCCACATGTGGAAACCGCTGCTGCATGAGGTGGCGGCCGGCAGCCTCGACGTGCATGCACACCAGATCGACCTGATGGCGCAGGCGCACTGGCACCATTTCGCATTCCGCCTGGGCGCGCTCGAAGCGCTCGACCGGGAACGGCAGTTGGTGACCATCGGTGCCGTGGTGGACGCCGAAGGCCTCGCAATGCTGCCGCGCCGCGAGTTGCGCTACGACACGCTGGTGATCGCGATCGGCAGCGTGTCCAACGATTTCGGCATTCCGGGCGTGCGTGACTACGCGTCGCTGCTCGACTCCACGCCCGATGCCGAGCGCTTCCACCGGCGCCTGATCGCTGCGTGCGCCCGCGCCAATGCCGCCGGCGAGGATGGCGCGCGGCCCAACGTGAACGTCGTCATCATTGGCGGCGGCGCGACCGGCGTCGAGCTCGCAGCGCAACTGCGAGACACCACGCGCGTGCTTGCAAGCTATGGCCTCGCGTCGTTCGACGCACGTCGCCAGGTACGCATCAAGCTGCTCGAGGCCGCACCGAGAATCCTGCCGCCGATGCCGAAGCGCGTCGCCGAGGCGACCACCGGATTGCTGGCCAAGCTCGACATCGACGTGCTGGTCGACGAGCGCGTCGTGCGCATCGACGGCAGCACGATCGAAACCGCAGACGGCAAGTCGCTGCCCTACGATCTCGTCGTATGGGCAGCAGGGGTCAAGGCGCCTGACTGGCTCGCGCATTTCGGCGGACTCGCAACCAACCGCATCAACCAGATCATCGTGCGCGATACCCTGCAGAGCGCGAGCGACGATGACGTGTTCGCCATCGGCGACTGCGCGCAGACGCCGTGGCCACAGCGCGACATGGCGCTGCCTCCGCTTGCGCAGGTTACGCATCAGCAAGCCTCGCATCTGGCACGCATGCTGCCGCGGCGCATCGACGGCGCACCGCTGAAGCCGTTTCGCTACCACAACTATGGATCGCTGGTGTCGCTGGGGGAAACTTCGGCGGTCGGCAACCTGATGGGCGGACTGATCGGTGGATCGATGTTCGTCGAGGGCGTGATCGCGAAGGTGATGTACATCTCCAACTACACGCTGCATCTCGCGGCGCTGCACGGCTGGGCGCGCGTTGCATTGGGCAGCGCCGGGCGTTTCCTGCGCGAGCGGATCGAGCCGCGCGTCAAGCTGCACTAGCCCGGTCGCACGTCATGGGCGCCGACGCGCGCGACGCGTCGCCGCCGGCACCTGCTGGCGCGCCGGCGCTGGCAGCAGGCCGTCGACCACCTGCAGGAACGCGGACACAACGCGCGCGTGGCGCCGCTCCTGCAGCGTCACCACGTGGGTCGATGTGCGCACCGCCGCATTGGTGATCACCAGCGGATGTAGCCGCGGGTCGGGCACAAACTCGAACGCCGACACGGCGGCGATGCCGAGCCCGCGGATCACCGCTTCGCGCACCGCTTCGCGGCTGCCGATCTCCAGCGCGATCTGCGGCACGACGCCTGCCTTGCGCAGCGCGTCCTCGAACACCTTGCGCGTCGTCGAGCCCGACTCGCGCATGACCAGCGGTTCGCCGGCGAGCTGTTCGATGGCGATGCTCGTGCGGCGCGCGTAGCGATGTCCGTCCGGCACGAAGATCAGCAGTGGATGCGAACGGTACGGGACGAAATGCAGCAGCGGGTCACATGCATATTGCGCAAGGACGGCGACGTCGGTCTGCAGGTCGAGCAGGCCACGCACGGTTTCCTCCGAATTGCCGACCCGGATGGTCACTTCGACGCCTGGGTATTGCTGGCGGAATGCCGCGATCATTTCCATCACGTGATAGGGGCCCACGGCGCCGATGCGCAGCTTTCCGGTGCGCAGCGTGCCGCTGTCCGACAAAAGATGGACAGCATCCTCCTCGAGGCCGAAGATGCGCTGCGCGATGCCGAACAACTGTTGACCGACATCGGACAGCAGCAGCCTGTGGCCATGACGATGGAACAACTCGACGCCGTAGCCGGCCTCGAGCGCGCGTACCTGTGTCGTGACCGTCGGCTGGCTGACGTGGAGCTGGCGCGCGCCGGCGGTGAAACCGCCGTAGCGCGCGGCCGCGTAAAAGGATCGGAGGTGGGCGACGCGCATAGAGTGGACCTATGATATCCAGAAAAAAATGTATTGGTTCAATGCTAGACGGTCGCAGATACTCCTGTCCAGCCACAAATTCCCCAGGTCCGCAGAAGACGGGAATCCTGCTGGAAGCAAAATGCGTGGCGCTGGATGGCCCGCGTGCAGAAAAACACATCAGGGCGCCCCGCCCGACGACAAGGAGGAGACACGATGGCAACAACGACGATGGCTGCACCGCAGGATGCGTACGTGCCCGACCAGCGCAGCAGACGGCTGGTCACGCTGGCGAGCCTGATCGGCACGACAGTCGAGTGGTATGACTTCTTCCTGTACGGCACGATTACCGGCCTGGTCTTCAACAAGCTGTTCTTCCCCACCGGCGATCCGTTCGTCTCCACGATGCTCGCCTACACCGTGTATGCGGTGGGCTTCGTCACGCGTCCGGTCGGCGGCATCATTTTCGGCCACTTCGGCGACAGGATCGGCCGCAAGCCACTGCTGGTGCTGACGCTGCTGATCATGGGCATCGCCACGTTCTGCGTCGGCCTGTTGCCGACCTACGCGCAGATCGGCGTCGCGGCGCCGCTGCTGCTGCTGCTGCTGCGGCTGCTGCAGGGCATTGGCCTGGGCGGCGAATGGGGCGGAGCCGTACTGATGTCGTTCGAATACGCGCCGCGCGAGAAACGCGGCCTGTACGCGTGCATTCCCCAGATGGGACTGGCAATCGGCCTGTCATTGGCCACCGCGATGGTTGCAGGTCTCACCCATTTCCTGAGTGACGAGGCGTTTCTGTCGTGGGGCTGGCGCGCAGCGTTCCTGCTGTCGATCATCCTCGTCGTCATCGGATTGTTCGTGCGCCTGCGAATCCTCGAGACGCCGGAGTTCGCCCGCATCAAGGACGCGCAGAAGATCGCGCACGCGCCGATAACGGAGGTGTTCCGGGACTACCGCAAGAACGTGCTGCTCGGGTGGGGCGCGCGCTACATCGACGGCGTCGTGTTCAACATCTACGCGGTGTTCACGATCGCCTACCTGGTCGGCACGCTGCACTACGACAAGACGAGCGTGCTGATCTCGATCTCGATCGCCGCCCTGGTGCTGATCTTCACGATACCGATCGCGGCAATCTGGTCCGACCGCGTGGGACGCCGCAAGGTATACGGCTGGAGCGCACTGGCCTGCGGCATCATCGCGTTCCCGATGTTCTGGATCATGCACTATTCCGGCAGCGTGGTGCTCGCCGGCCTTGCGATCATCTTCGCGTTCGGTTTCGTGTACGCGCCGGTGTACGGGCCGGAAGCAGCGCTGTTCTGCGAATTGTTCGATACACGCGTGCGCTATACGGGCATCTCGGCCGTCTACCAGATCTCCGGCATCGTCTCGAGCTCGATCACGCCGCTGGTGGCGACGGCGCTGTTGCATTACGGCAACGGCACGCCATGGTGGATCGCCACGTATATTTTTGTCGTCGGCATCATCAGCGCCGTCAGCACGTATTACATGCGACGTACATTCTGACGGGCGCAGACATGCGTTGAACGCACGCCCGCGCGCACTGCACGGAGCTGCGTGAGGCGGGCGGCAGGAACACTTCCCGGCCGCCCGCCTTTGCATTTGCCGTGCGTTACCGGCGATTCGGATCGAAGAGGCCCGGAGCCCAATGAAGCACATCGTCACGCAGTGGCCCACGTTTCCACTGGGCCATGAAAGGTCCGAGAAAGATCATCCGGCCTTCCGCCATCGATGTTGGATTTCCAACCAGTCCGTCTGCAAGGCCGGTCGGCTTCAGAAGCATTACGGAAACCCGAAGGAGCCGGCTCGTGGTGCCGGGTTTCCGCAGATAAAGCGCCTCTGCACCGGGAGACAGTGAAAGCGATTCGAGATTGGCCCAGGAACTGCGCACGGTGTAACCGAACTGATGGTGCTCGATGCCCGCTGGCGTGAGCACGAGACGTGATTGCCACATGATTGCAAAGAACGGCAGCATGATGAGCGACGCGATGCCAGCGGTGATCAGCGCCGCCTGCCTATCCGCCGGCGTGGAGGGTGTACCCCAGAACGGGATGATTAGAAGCGCCATCGCCAAACCCCAAACAAGCGGAAGGGGCAGCATCCGCATCGGGCTGAGATGATAGACATGCCGAACCGCCGCGCCAGCGGGGCAGGTATTCATGTCCTGCCAACTCCATGGACCAGGGCGCGGCAGCGCAGCGTTGGCTCCGAACAGGCCGCTGAACGTCGCCTGTGAATGGCCGAGCCGGTGCGGCCCGCGGCACCCTGGCGCTTTATCCTGTCACGGTTCAATCGTTGCTCTGGAGCTAGCGTCGCGGCTGCAATAGTGTCCAGCTGCCACCGTTCCACACAAAGTAGCCGTTCTCGTTCTGCACATACGTCTGCCCCGCGGAGTTAAAGGGCTGGTTGTACGGCTGGGCATAGGGCAACCATTGCGTCTGTCCAGTTCGAGGATCGACCAGCGCGGTGTTACCGCGAATGGCTCCTTGATCGTAGTTCTCGGCAGCCCGGCTGGTCCGGTCACTGTTGGCGTACATACCTTGCCTGTAGTCGGCGAAGCCCTGCTGAACGGTGGCATTCGCCGCCTGACTGCCCCGGAACTGGTCCTCCTGCGCCTTCCTGGCACCGGCGATGTTCGTACCGTTGGCCGTCATCATGTTCCAGTAGGCGAACTGCTCAAAGGTCATGGGGCCACGGTACTGACGGTACTGCTGCTGGAGCCAGGGGCCGAACTCGCGGAGATAGTTCTGCCATATCTGCTGCTGCGCCGCCGCGTTACGACTCTGCATCGCTCCCAACCCTGCGGCCATGCAGGCATCGAAGTCGGGGCGACCCACGCAGTTTTGTGCCTGCGCCATGCCTCCGCTGAGAGCCACGACTGCTGCGGCAAGAAGTGTCCAGTGTTTTGAAATCATACTGTTCCCCCTGATAGTGGTTACACGCCGGCAGCGATGGGAGCAGTACGCCCTGCTCACCAAGCCCAACTGAAATGCTAACCTCCCAGGTGCGCAAGGCGCAACTTAAGGGTGAGCTCAACTCCACGTGGCCCCATTCTGGCACCGTTCAAAACAAGAGCTTGCCGCCTTCTTCGCTCTGCTTGTGCTGATCTTGCTGCGCGAGTTCGTGCGGGGTCAGGTCCTGCTTCGAATCCTGGAGGTGGTTGCGATTGTAGTCCTGCCCCCATGCTTCGATCTTGAACCGCGCATCGTCCTTTGGCGTGGATGGTTCGGGTTCGAAAGCAACGTGCTTCTGCAACGCCTGCGCAATCCCGCCGGCCGACCCGATGCAGTTGCCGGGTAAACTGTTTGTGGCGCAATGACGGCATCCGCAATTGCTCATACCACACAGGGAAACGATATGGCCATGCATCGCCGTCCAGGTTCCGCATCGCAATGCTGCACCGCACTCGCATGTGTTCTCGTCGCAGGGGTGTTTTCATCGGGCACGAATGCACAGAACTATCCGCCGCCGCAAAGCTACCCGCCCCAGCAGCAGCCGCAGGGCTACCCTCCCCCGCTCCACGGCTATCCGCCGCAGGGCTATCCCTCACAGCAGCCCAACCCTCCGCCACAGCAGGGAGGTTACGCGCCAGCGCAACCGGGGTACGCCGGGGGGCAGCAGGCGCCGCGCAGCCTCGACCAGCTGATGGCATGGGAACGACAGGACATGGGCGTGGCGCCCACCAGGACGCTCCACTCGGGAGCCATGCATGGGCCCACGCCGAATCAGATCCCCGGCGGGCAGGTGATCACCACCAAAGGTGTCGTCGCGCTCTTGCAGAACCCGCAAATCAAGCCGCTCGTGCTCGACATCCTCGGTTCGCAGCAACAACTTCCTGATGCGCAGTCGGCCGTACCCGCGTCGCAGCCTGGCGGGTTTGATGACCAGACGCAGCACCAGTTCGGTCAGTACCTGCAGCAGGCGACCCACGGCAGCAAGGAGATGCCCATCGTGCTGTATTGCCAAGGGCCGCAATGCTGGATGTCGTACAACGCCGCGCTGCGGGCGATCAACCTGGGCTACAGGAACGTGCTCTGGTATCGAGGCGGCATCGAGGCCTGGGAGCGCGCGGGGTTGCCGTTTGCCAATGCCCGGATGGCACCGCAGCAACCTCCCGGCAATCCGGTCGGAGCGCCGGGCGGCTATCCCGGAGGCCAGCCGGGCGGATACCCGGGAGGGCAACCCGGAGGTTATCCGCAGCCCAGTCGGTGAATTGACATCGTCACCGCGCGCGAGAAGCCGAGCTTTTTTTGATGGCTGACATTGGACAGCACACGCCGATGATGCGCCAGTACCTCGGCGTCAAGAGCGAGCATCCGGACAAGCTGGTGTTCTACCGGATGGGCGATTTCTACGAACTCTTCTACGCGGACGCCGAGCGCGCCGCACGCTTGCTTGACATCACGCTGACCTCGCGTGGAGCGTCGGCCGGGGCGCCGATTCCCATGGCGGGCGTCCCCTACCATGCGATCGAGCAGCACCTCGCGCGGCTGATGAAGTCGGGTGAATCGGTGGTGATCGTCGAACAGTTCGGCGACCCGTCCGCGGGCAAGGGCCCGATGGAACGCCGCGTCGCGCGGATCGTCACGCCTGGAACGCTGGTCGATGCCAACCTGCTCGACGCGCGCCGCGACAGCCTGCTGGTTGCGCTGGCCACCTCCGGCAAGCGCTGCGGCGTTGCGTGGCTCAATCTCGCGTCGGGGCAATTCGCGCTGACCGAATCGCCGGCCAGCGAGCTCGCCGCTCACCTTGCGCGTCTCGACATCGCCGAACTGCTGCTGGTCG
>JBDTJK010000375.1:0-7863 GCA_039935875.1 Casimicrobiaceae bacterium | reverse complement strand
TGCTGGTGTTCGTCGGCGTGTATGCGGTCGGCAACCCGATCGACATCCTGATCAACCCGCAGGCCGACCAGGCCGATCGCGCGCAGGCGATCGCGGCACTCGGCCTCGACAAGCCACTGTGGATGCAGTACCTGGTGTTCCTGCGCGGTGCGCTGCATGGCGACCTCGGCCATTCGTTCGTCTACAACACGTCCGCGCTCGGTCTCATCTTCGAGCGCATGCCGGCGACGCTCGAGCTTGCGCTGGTGGCGATGCTGTTCGCCGTGGTGCTCGGCATACCGCTCGGCTTGTGGGCCGGACTCAAGCCGGACTCGTGGAGCGGCCGCTCGATCATGGCAGGGTCGATCCTTGGCTTCTCGCTGCCGACGTTCTGGGTCGGGCTGATGCTGATCATGGTGTTCTCGGTGATGCTGGGCTGGCTGCCGTCGAACGGTCGCGGCGCCACCGTGCCGCTGTTCGGCGTGCCAGTCTCCTTCCTCACGCTCGACGGGTGGCGGCACCTGATCCTGCCGGCGACCAACCTCGCGCTGTTCAACCTTGCGCTGATGATCCGCCTCACGCGCGCGGGGACGCGCGAAGCACTGATGCAGGACTACGTGAAGTTCGCCCGGGCCAAGGGACTTTCCAACTCGCGCGTGATCGGCGTGCACGTGCTGCGCAACATCCTGATCCCGATCGTCACGGTGATCGGGCTGCAGTTCGGCTCGCTGATCGCCTTCGCAATCGTCACCGAGTCGGTATTCGCGTGGCCTGGCATGGGCAAGTTGCTGGTGGATTCGCTCAATTTTCTCGACCGACCGGTGATCGTTGCGTACCTGCTCGTCATCGTCACGCTGTTCATCGTGATCAACCTCGCAGTCGACCTGCTGTATTCGTCGCTCGATCCGCGCGTGCGCCTGACCGAGAGCAAGGGCTGACGATGGCGCCCGTCACGCTGCGCGCCGCCAGCGCGCACGTTCGTCGCGGCAGGCGTGCGCAATGACACCCGCCGTACAACCGGTGCAGGCGCGGGCCGCCGAATCGCCATGGCGGCGCGTGGCGGCCGATTTTTTCGCCAACCCGGTGGCGATCTTCGGCTTCGCCCTGCTGTGCGTGCTTGTGTTCGCCGCGGTCTTCGCGCCGCTGATTTCGCCGCAGAATCCCTACGATCTGGCGCAGATCGACGTGCTCGACGGCAAGTTGCCGCCGGGAGCTGCGTCCAGCGCCGGTGGTCACTTCTGGCTCGGCACCGACGACCAGGGGCGCGACATGCTGTCGGCGATCTTCTACGGTTTGCGCATCTCGATCTTCGTCGGCGTGTCGAGCACCGTGCTGGCGCTGGTCATCGGCCTCGCGGCGGGGCTGGTCGCGGCCTATTTCGGCGGCCGCATCGAGACACTGGTGATGCGCATCGTCGACCTGCAGCTTTCATTCCCGTCGATCCTGATCGCGCTGATCCTGATCGCCGTGCTAGGGCAGGGGATCGGCAAGGTGATCGCGGCGCTGGTCACCGTGCAGTGGGCGTATTACGCCCGCACCGTGCGCAGCGCCGCACTGGTCGAGCGGCGCCGCGAATACATCGAGGCGGCGCGCTGCCTGGCACTGTCGCCGCTGCGCATCGTGTTCCGCCATCTGCTGCCCAATTGCCTGCCGCCGCTGATCGTCGTCGCCACCGTGCAGGTGGCGGCCGCAATCACGCTCGAGGCAACACTGTCGTTCCTGGGCCTCGGGTTGCCGATTACCGAGCCGTCGCTGGGCCTCTTGATCGCCAACGGCTACCAGTACCTGCTGTCAGGCAAGTATTGGATCAGCTTTTTTCCTGGCATCGCACTGCTGCTGACGATCGTCAGCATCAACCTTGTCGCCGACCAGTTGCGCGACGTGCTCAATCCGCGACTGGCCCGATGAACGAATTCGCGGACGCCGCGCGGCCGCTGCTGGAAGTCAACGGACTGCGCACCTACTTCCATACGAAGGCGGGTGTGGTCAAGGCCGTCGACGACGTCAGCTTCACGCTCGACGCTGGCGAGGTGCTGGGCCTGGTCGGCGAATCCGGATCCGGCAAGTCGATGACCGGATATTCGCTGATGGGACTGATCGATCCTCCAGGACGCGTCGTGGGCGGCAGCATTCGCCTGCGCGACGTCGAGCTCACCACGTTGTCGCCGGAACGCATGCGATCGCTGCGCGGCAATCGCATCGCGATGATCTTCCAGGACCCGATGATGACGCTGAACCCTGTGCTGCGCGTCGACCGCCAGATGACCGAGGCGATCCTCGCCCACGCGCAGGTCAGCGCCCACGACGCGCGGGCGCGGGCTCGCGAAGCACTGGTGAAGGTGGGCATCGCATCGCCGGACGAGCGTCTGAATGCGTATCCGCACCAGTTCTCGGGCGGCATGCGCCAGCGCGTGGCGATCGCGATCGCGCTGTTGAACCATCCCGACGTGATCATCGCCGACGAGCCGACGACCGCGCTCGACGTGACTATCCAGGGGCAAATCCTGTACGAGGTGCAGAAGCTTTCGCGGGAGCTCGGCACGGCGCTGATCTGGATCACGCACGACCTGTCGGTGATAGCCGGGCTTGCCGATCGCATCTGCGTGATGTACGCGGGGCGCATCGTCGAGCAGGGAACCACGCACGACGTGATTGCGAACCCTGCACACCCGTATACGCAGGGTCTGCTCGACAGCGTACCGTCGCGCAATCCGCCGGGGCAGCGCCTGCGCCAGATTCCAGGAATGACGCCGTCGTTGCTCGACCTCGCGCCCGGCTGTGCATTTCGCGAACGCTGTGCGCGTGCCACGCCGGTGTGCGCGACGATGCCCGACATGCTTGCAGCCCCGGATGCAGGCAACGGACACCGGATGCGCTGCCACCATCCGCTTGGCGGCTGACACGATGGCCGAGGACAAGGTACCGCTGCTCGAGCTCGCCGCAGTCAGCAAGCGCTTCGTCAAGCCGCTCGACATGGCGATGCAGATCGGCAACCTGTTCGGTGCCGGCGCGCGCGAGGAAGTCGTGCACGCGGTGGATGAGGTGGACCTTGCGATCGCACAGGGCGAGGTGGTCGGATTGGTTGGCGAGTCTGGATGTGGCAAATCGACGCTGGGGCGCTGCGCGATCGGCCTTCTGCCCCTGTCGTCGGGCCGTCGTCGCTGGAAGGGCGAGCCTGTCGACGACCTGCCTGCAGCGAAGGGACGCATGCTGCAGCTCAGGATGCAGATGATCTTCCAGGACCCGTACGCATCGCTCAACCCGCGCATGCGCGTGATCGACATCGTCGGCGAGGCCCCGGTGGCGCACGGCCTCATCCATCCGCGGCAGCAGACCGAGTTCGTCGGCCTGCAGTTGAACCGCGTGGGACTCGACCCGACGTTGATGCGGCGTTTTCCACACCAGTTCTCGGGCGGACAGCGGGCACGCATCGGCATTGCGCGCGCGCTCGCGGTGAAGCCCGAATTCCTCGTCTGCGACGAGTCGGTGGCGGCGCTCGATGTGTCGATCCAGGCGCAGGTGCTCAACCTGTTCGACGACCTGCGCGCCACACTCGGCCTCACCTACCTGTTCATCAGCCACGACCTGGGCGTGGTGCAGCACATCAGCGACCGCGTGGTGATCATGTACCTCGGACGCGTCGTCGAAAGCGGGCCGACGCGCGAGATCTTTGCGGCGCCCAACCATCCGTACACGCAGGCGCTGCTGGCCGAGGTCGGCCGCGTGGAGCCGGTCAAGCGCACGTTCGTGCCGATCAAGGGCGAGATTCCGTCGCCGCTTGCGCCGCCGCCGGGTTGCCACTTCCATCCGCGCTGCCCGCATGCGATGCAACGCTGCCGCGTCGAGTCGCCACCGCTGGCTTCGATCGCGCCGGCGCGTGTCAGCGCGTGCTGGCTCAATGCGCCGCCGGCATGAGCGACGCGGTCGTCGTGCATGAACCGAGCCGCGCGGTCGCACCGCTGGTGCTGGATTCGCCGCATTCGGGTGAAATGTATCCGGCGGATTTCGAGCATGTTGCATCACGCGCGAACGTGCGCCGCCATGGTCGACCGCACGCACAACGCCACAGCCTGCAGGTCGAAGTGAACCGGCGGCTGTACATGGACGGGCGTACGCTTTAGCCGAATGCCGGCTACCGGAAACTGACGCGTGACCTTGCCGCGCTATCCGCTGAGGTGATCGCATTCACGGCGTCGCAGGCAACGGCGGCTGGCGGCCGTTGACGCCGCCGCCGGCCGGCCCGCTCATGGGCGCTCCGCCCCGGATGGCCGCGATGTCGTGAGGTCGGCTTCTTCATTGGCGAACAATTCGGCAATCCGTGTCTGGTTGCCCGGCGCAAGCAACGGCTGCAGCCGGGAGTGCCGCGAGAGCCAGTTAACGATCGCATGCGTGCCGCAAGGATGCCGATGCACGGTGACCCCCGGCAGGCCGGCAACGCGCTCCGCGCGGAACACCTCGATTTCGGAGCGCTTGCATGCGTGCACGTTGTACAGCGTCTTGCCGTTCCAGTCGGCGAGCACCTCGCGCAAGTCGAAGAAGCGACGCGAGCTGGCGGGTACGACGCGCAGGCGCGCGATCACATCGGTCGGCGGCTCGCTCTCCATTCCGTTGTGATAACCCTCGATGAAGTCGGGATGCAGGTTGGTATAGGGCCCGAACGCATGCACGTAGTCGGCACCAAGCAGGTGTCCGTACAGCATCGCCGCGTGGCTGCCGGCGGAAATGCCCATCATCAGCACGCGCTGCGGTGCGAGCGCGCGCAGGTTGTCGCGCAGCAGTGCGAGAATGCCGTCGCAGTCGACGGCCAGAGGCGGCAGTCCCGCGAGATAGCAGGTCCTGGAGACGTCATGCAGCACGATCCGGCTGTGGGACGACAGCCCGGTCGGTGCGATCAGTTCGACGTCGCTGCGCGGGTTGGCTCCGCCGAAACCCTTGAATACGACGATCGCGATCGACGGATCCGAGCCTTGGTGGACCGACACCGGCACATCCGTGGGCGCACGCCTGCCGGACCACGAGCTGACCGGTGGCGTGTGCCGGAAACCATGCACGAGCGAACCATCGCCGGGTGCTTGCGGATCTCCCATTCCCCATTTCCCTGCTGCGCGCCGACCGTCGTGGGCGGACTTGTTGACGGCGCGATCGTAGCGTCGCTGGTGAGCGAATGCAATCGGCGAACGGCGCCGCAGCGCCTCAGGCGCCGCGGCCACAGCCGCAGATCCTTCGCGGCTGCCCGCATGCGATGGAGCGCTGCACAGTCGATCCTCCCTCCTGGTCCTTGACCACGCGCAATGCCGTCGTTGGCCTGACCACTTGACCAGTCGCACACCGCGCTGCTAACGTCCGCCCGTCGTCCTGACCAAATGCCGACAGCTGGTTTGGCAATGGTTGGCAACACACCGTCGTAGTCAGATTCGCGCGTGCTGCGGCCTCGCGACACGCGCCAGGAGGAAATCATGTTGAAGGTCGCTCGCCTCGCGTTTCTCGCGCTTGCATCCCTGTGTGCCGCCAGCGCGGCCCTTGCTGCCTATCCCGACCGGCCGATCACGCTGATCGTGCCCTGGGGTGCCGGCGGCGGCACCGATGCCGTTGCGCGTTTCTTTGGCTCGGAGCTTGAACACGAGCTCGGGCAGCCGGTCAATGTGGTCAACCGCACCGGCGGCAATGGCGTCGTTGGCCACAGCGCGATCGCGCTGGCACCGCCCGATGGCTACACGATCGGTCTCATCACCGTGGAAATCACGATGCTGCACTGGCAGGGACTGACGCAGCTGGGACCGTCGTCGTATACGCCGCTGGCCCTGGTCAACGCGGACCCTGCGGGTTTCCAGGTCGCGGCCGATTCGCCGTACAAGACCGTCAATGACGTGCTGGCGGCGGTCAAGGCCAATCCCGGCAAGCTGAAGGCGTCGGGAACCGGACAAGGCGGCATCTGGCAGCTCGCAATCGCCGGCCTGCTGTCGAGTCTCAAGATCGACCCGAACGCGGTGCCCTGGGTGCCCTCCAACGGCGCCGCGCCCGGATTGCAGGACCTGATCGCTGGCGGCGTGCAGATCGTTCCGTGCTCGATCCCCGAGGCACGCTCGCTGATCGACGCCGGCAAGGTTCGTTCGCTGGCCATTTTCGCCGACAAGGCGCCCGATCTCTACCCGAACCTGCCGACGATCAAGGCGGCGACGGGCAGCGATTGGACCACGGCTGCGTGGCGCGGCTTCGCGGCGCCGAAGGGTGTTTCGAAGGACATCGAGACGCGCCTCGTCGCTGCGTTGAAGAAAGCTTACGACAGCAAGGAATACAAGGATTTCCTCAAGCAGCGCGGGTTCGGCGGCGAATGGGCGGCCGAAGTCGATTTCGCCACGTTCATGGCGAAGTCGGACGCGGACATGGGTACGGTGATGAAGACGCTGGGCATGGTCAAGTAATGCAGGTAATTGTCGCAGTCCGGGTGCCGGCGTCGCGATGAAACTGAGCGACGCGCTCACCGGTGCGCTGCTGGCGGCGCTCGGCGTTGCGGTTCTCTGGTACTGCCGCGGCTTTCCGCAGATCCACGGTCAGGAAATCGGCCCTGCCGTATTCCCGTCGTCGGTGGCTGCCGTGATGCTGGGCTGCGGCGTGATCCTGATCTTCAACGGATGGAAGGCGCGCGCGCAGCGCCCGTGGTACGAGATCCCCGAATGGGTTCACTCGATGCGGCACGTGGGTGCATTCACCACGGTGATCGTCGCCACGATCGTGTATATCCTGCTCGCCGACACCGTCGGCTTCTTCGTCATCGGCAGCCTGACGCTGCTCACGCTGTTCCTCGTCCTCGGCGTCAAACCCGTGGTCGCGGTAATCACCGCGGTCATCGCGACCGCGGTCATCTGGTACGCGTTCTACAAGCTGCTGCGCGTGCCGTTGCCGTGGGGCATCTTCACCAAGTACGCGTTCTGAACGGCCGCCATGGAAGCGCTCCAAGTGGCGTTCGGCATGGTGTTCGACCCGTACAACCTGTGGGTGATGCTCGGCGCGTCGCTGTTCGGGTTGTTCGTCGGTGCGGTTCCCGGGCTGACGGCGACGATGGCGACAGCACTGCTGGTGCCGGTGACGTTTTTCATGGCGCCCATCCCCGCCATCGCAGCGATCGTCACCGCGACGGCGATGGCGATTTTTGCCGGCGACATTCCCGGCTGCCTGCTGCGCATGCCGGGTACGCCAGCGTCGGCCGCGTACACCGACGAAGCGTATGCGATGACGCGCAAGGGGCACGCCGAGACCGCGCTCGGCGCAGGCCTGGTGTTCAGCGCGCTCGGCGGGTTGTTCGGAACCGCGGTGTTGATCCTGTCCGCGCCGATGCTTGCCAATTTCGCGCTCAAGTTCAGTTCGTTCGAATATTTCTGGCTGGTGCTGCTCGGCCTTTCCTGCGCGATCGTGATCACTGCCCAAACACCGCTGAAGGGGATCGCGTCGCTGATGATAGGTCTGCTGGTCGCGAGCGTGGGACTCGACAATCCGGCGGGCTACCCGCGCTTCACGTTCGGCAACACCGACCTTTTGGGCGGCATCGGCGTGATCCCGATGATGATCGGGATGTTCGCCGTATCCGAGATCCTGCGCTTCGTGGCCGACAAGAATCCGGCAGCGTTGGTCGTCGACAATACGGTGGGCAACGTGTTCAAGGGGATGTGGGGGCTGGCGAAGAAATATCCGCTGCAGATCTTCCGGGGCAACGTGCTGGGCACACTGGTGGGTGCGTTGCCGGGCGCCGGCGCAGACATTGCGGCGTGGATGGCGTACGCCGTCAGCAAGAAATTTTCCAAGGAGCCGGAAAAATTCGGCAGCGGGCACATCGAGGGCATCGTCGAGGCCAGTTCGGCCAACAACGCCGCGCTGGCCGGCGCATGG
>JBDTJK010000374.1:0-3904 GCA_039935875.1 Casimicrobiaceae bacterium | reverse complement strand
TGGCGAACTCAAGGCGCTCCTCGCGCCCGGCGATGCGATCGTCGACGCGCTTGCGCAGCACTTTCTCGAACTCGGTCATCAGCGACGCGCGCTCGGTCTTCAGCGCGCCGCGCGCATCGAGGAACAGTGACTGCTCGGAGCGGATGTCCGACTTGCTGGCGCGCTCCATCAGCAGATCACTGATACGGTCGAACATCGCCGAAAACGACAACTGCAGCCGGTGGATTGCCAAGTCGCGGCAATCGGACAGGGCTTTGGCCAAGTCTCGCGGAAGCTGTCTTTTCACGGCAGCGGTTTTGGTCGTTGCGTTCATCTGGAAGTGAAGCGTCCGCGCGCCGACATCAGAACGGACCAGATCGCCTGGACTTTCGGGCAATCCAAGCGCGTCATGAGCTTGGCGCACAAACGTGCCAAATTACTCTAGCACGCCGCCCGTTCCGCCGGAAGCGATTCAGCGTACGCAAAGCGCCGCCCATGCCTTTTCCACCCGCTTGAACGACACCGGAAACGGCGTTTTGAGCTCCTGGGCGAACAGCGACACCCGCAACTCCTCCAGCAACCAGCGAAATTCGGCCAGCGTCGACCCATCCTCGCCGGCACGGCGCGCCGCATGCTGCCGCTCCTCGTAGCGCTGCCACCAGGCCGCCACCTGCGCACCGTGGAGCGCATCGCGCTCGCCGCGCTCCGGCAGCTTGGCGATGCGCCGGCCCAGGGCCGCCAGATAGCGCGGAATCTGCGTGGCGTGCCCCCACGGGGTGTCCGCGAAGAAACCTGGATACACGAGTGCATCGCGCTGCGCACGCAATTCGCCGGCGAGCCTCGGCTTCCCGGCAGCCAGCTTCGTCAGCGGCGCAGTCAGCGATTGGTGCGTCGCAGCAATTTCCGCCAGCACGCGGAAGCCGTGTTCGGCGACGGCCGGCAGCCGCGTTCGCGCACGCTTGACCTGCTCGGCGAATGCGGCGGCATCGCGCGGCAGCGGATCGTCGCCGACAAAGGCCCGGTCGGTGATTGCCGCCAGCGTATCCGCGAGCAGCACATCCGCCGCCACGTGCGCGCGCAACGCGAGCGCGGATGCCGCAAAAACCGCCGGCGCCTTGCCGAGGCGCTGCAATGCGTCCTTGAGTTGCAGTCCGACGAGCCGGACCACCGCGCGCCGCGTGGCCGCGGCTGCGGCGCCCTCGGTGTCGTACAGCACGAGCGACACGCTGGTGATGTCGTCGACCAGCGCCGGAAAGCCCGTCACTCGTGCACCACCGCGCACGCTGGTCAGCGTCACCGGCAATGCACCGAAATCCCATTGCGTGATGGCACTGCGCTCGAATGCGCCTTCGTCGGTGGCGAAGGTCATGCGTGCCGCCTCGCCAAACGTCCGCCGCAGCGCGGCGATGTCGCGACCGCTGCCGAGCTCCTCGCCCGCGGCATCGACGACGACGATGTTCACCTGCAGGTGCGGCGGCAATTCGATCGCGTCGAACAGCGCGCGCTCGACCGACCCACCGAACGCGCTGCGCAGGTAGTCGCGCAACGCGTCGTGCAGGTGCGCTTGGCGCGAGGGCTCGTTGTCGAGGAACGCGCTGACGTGATCGGGGATCGGCATCAGGCGGTTGCGCAATGCCTTCGGCAGCGATTTGAGCAGCAGCGCGATCTTCTCGCGCAGCATGCCGGGGACGAGCCACGACAGCCGATTGTCGTCGAGCTGGTTGAGCAGCGCCAGCGGCAAGGCCATCGTAAGCCCGTCGAGCGGATGCCCGGGCGCGAACCGGTATTGCAAGGGCAGCGTGGTACCGGCCATCGGCAGCGACTGCGGATACTGCTCCTCCGTCACGGCCGCGGCTGCGTGCAGCATCAGCGCGTCGCGCGTCATCCACAGCACCTGCGGCTCGCGCGCCTCGGCCCCTTTGCGCCAAGTCTCGAACGACACCCGCGAGTGGACGGTCTGCGGCACACGTTCGGCGTAGAACGCCGCGAGTGCAGCCTCGTCGACGAGCACATCCTGGCGCCGCGCCTTGTGCTCGAGCTCGCCGACTTCGCCGATCAGTTGCCGGTTGTGGGCAATGAATGGCGCGTCGATGGCAAGCGCATCCGCGGCCAGCACTTCGCGCACGAACACCTGGTGGGCGCGCAGCGGGTCGATTGCCGCGTAGCCGACCGGGCGCCGCGCGACCAGTGTGAGTCCGTACAGTTGCACGCGTTCGCTGGCGACCACTTCCCCGCGCTTGACGTCCCAGTGCGCGTCGAAATAGTCGCGCGTCACACGATCGCCGGCCACCTGCTCGATCCATTCGGCCTCGACCTTCGCTGCACAGCGCGCGTACAGCCGCGTGGTCTCGGTCAACTCCGCCGCCAGCACCCACTTCGGCCGCGCCTTGGCAAGCGCCGACGACGGATGCAGCACGAAGCGGATGCCGCGCACGCCCGCATAGCCATCGCCGTCCTCGGCGCGAAAACCGATGTTCGACAACAGGCCGGCGAGCAGCGCGCGATGGATGTCGGCGTTGCGCTTCGCATCGATCTTTGGCGGCAGCGCCGGATTCCAGGTCCACCCCGCTTCCTTGAGCTGCGCAGCGAGCTGCGCATGCACTTCGCGCCATTCGGTGAGCCTTAGCAGCGACACGAATTGCGCGCGACATGCGTCGACGCGACGCCGGTGCGGCAACCCTTCCGTGGCGAGCGCGCCGGCGAACTCCCACAGCGCGATCAGCGACAGGAAATCGCTACGCTCGTCACGCAAGCGCAGGTGCGCCTGGTCGGCCGCCTGGCGCCGGTCGTGCGGCCGCTCGCGCGGGTCCGGCACCGCGAGCGCGCTGGCGATGACCAGCGCTTCCGCCACGCAGCCGTTGTCGCGCGCGGCGAACAGGATGCGGCCGATGCGCGGGTCGAGCGGCAGGCGCGCGAGCTCGCGACCCAGAGGCGTCAGCGCGCGCGCCTCGTCGACGGCAGCGAGTTCCTGCAGCAACTGGTAGCCGTCGGTGATCGCGCGCGCACTCGGCGCCTCGACGAACGGGAAATCCTCCACCGCGCCCAACTCGAGCGACGCCGCGCGCAGGATCACCGACGCCAGCGAGCTGCGCAGGATCTCGGGTTCGGTGTAGGCCGGACGCGCGGCGAAATCGTCGTCCGCGTACAGGCGCACGCAGACGCCGTCCTGCACGCGTCCACAACGTCCGGCACGCTGGTTGGCGGACGCCTGCGACACCTTCTCGATTTGCAGCAGCGTCGTCTTGTTGCGCAGCGAGTAGCGCTTGATCCGCGCAAGGCCGCTGTCGATCACGTAGCGGATGCCGGGCACCGTCAGCGAGGTTTCCGCGACATTGGTGGCGAGCACGATGCGCCGGCCCTGCGACGGCGCGAACACGCGCCGCTGCTCGGCCACCGACAGCCGCGCGTACAGCGGCAGCACCTCGACGGCGTTCGCGTAGGGCCTTCGCGCCAGCGCCCTGCGCAAAAGATCCGCGGTTTCGCGGATCTCGCGTTCGCCGGGAAGGAACGCGAGGATGTCGCCCGGCCCCTCGCGCCACAGAGTTTCCGCCGTGTCGGTGATTGCGGCTTCGAGATCTTCCTCGTCGTCGGCTTCGTCGCCATCGCCGGTGCTGCGGTAGCGGACCTCGACCGGATACATGCGCCCCGAGACTTCGATCACCGGCGCATTTACGCCACCCTGCGCAAAATGGGCGGCGAAGCGCGCGGCATCGAGCGTGGCCGACGTGATGATCACCTTGAGATCGGGACGCCGGACCACCAGCTGCGCGAGGTAGCCAAGCAGGAAATCGATGTTGAGGCTGCGCTCGTGGGCCTCGTCGACGATGATCGTGTCGTACTGCGACAGCGTGCGATCGCCCTGCGTCTCCGCCAGCAGGATGCCATCGGTCATCAGCTTGATGAATGCGCCGGCGCTGGTGTGATC
>JBDTJK010000373.1:0-6075 GCA_039935875.1 Casimicrobiaceae bacterium | reverse complement strand
TGTTCGCACTGCAATGGATTGGCGTCAGCGCCAGGCCGCTGACGCAGGCCGCCGGCATGCGCGTGATCTTCGCCTCGCTGACCGGCGACATCATGCTCGACATGCTGGTGGCGACATTCGTCACCGTATTGTGCTTTTCGAGCCTGGCGGTCGTGCTGCTGGTCGCCACGCTGGCCGGCCTCCATGTGATCGCACTGGGCGTGGCGATGCCTCTCGTCCTCGGGGCGAACCTCGGCAGCGGGCTTCTCGGGATGGTGTCGACGCTGCGCTCGGCACCCGAGGCGCGACGCGTGACGCTCGGCAACTTCCTGTTCAAGTTGATCGGCTGCGTCGCCGCCATTCCGCTGTTGCGTTTCGGCGAGCCGATGATCGGGCGACTCGGGCTCGGAGAGAGCACCGAAGTGGTCGCGTTCCACCTGATCTTCAATATCGCCCTGGCGATCATCTTCCTCGGTGCCACGCAGGCGATTGCGCGGATCGCCGAACGGCTGCTGCCGACCCGCCCCGCCAGCGAAGACCCCGCCAAGCCGCGTCACCTCGATCCGTCGGCGCTCGCCACGCCGGCGCTGGCGATCGGCTGCGCCGCGCGCGAGTCACTGCGCATCAGCGACGTCATCGACGAAATGCTGCAGGGCCTGTTGACGGTATTGCGCACCAACGACCGCACGCTTGCCGACCGGCTGCGCAAGCTGGACGATGTCGTTGACGAGCTGTACACCGCCGTCAAGCTGTACCTGACGCAGATCTCGCGCGCGGCACTCGACCAGAACGAGGGGCGCCGGTGGACGGACATCGTGTCGTTCACCATCAACATGGAGCAGGTCGGCGATATCATCGACCGCGTGCTGGCGGAGATCGCGGAAAAGAAGATCGACAAGGGGCGCAATTTTTCAGACGCCGGCATGGCCGAAATCTGCGACCTGCATGCGCGTCTGACGGCCAACCTGCGCCTGGCCATGAGCGTGTTCCTCAACGGCGACCTGAAGAGTGCACAGGAGTTGCTGGCGCAGAAGGTGCTTTTCCGCGATCTCGAGCGCGCCTACGCCGACTCGCACCTGTCGCGCCTTGCGGGCAACACGCTGCAGAGCATCGAGACCTCGTCGCTGCACCTCGACCTTATCTCCGAACTGAAGCGCATCAATTCGCTGATCTGCTCGGTTGCGTATCCGATTCTTGAACTGGCCGGCGTGCTCGCACACACGCGCCTGAAATCCTCGGAGTCGTCGCCCGCGGCACCGGCCATCAACCTGCCCGATACCGACGACAAGGCCTGGCGCGACGGCCCACCGCGCACCGCTTGATCGCCTCAAATGGCCCTCGCATTCGACGACATCGCACGCATCTTCGACGCCAAGGGCGCCCTCGGCTATGACGGCGAACCGGTCACGCAGCTGGAGCACGCACTGCAATCGGCGACGCTGGCCGAATCGTCCGGTGCCTCCGCTTCGCTGATCGCGGCATCGCTGTTGCACGACCTCGGCCACATGCTCAACGACCAGGGCGCAACGCCCACGTTGCGCGGCGTCGACGATGTCCACCAGTATGCTGCGCTGCCGTTCCTGCGCGGACTGTTCAGCGACGAGGTGCTGGTACCGATCCAGTTGCACGTGGACGCCAAGCGCTACCTGTGCGCCGCGCGTCCCGAGTACCACGCGTCGCTGTCGGAGGATTCGAAGCGCAGCCTGCTGCTGCAAGGTGGGGTCTTCACGGACGATGCGGCGGATCGCTTCATCCGCCAGCCGTTTGCATCCGATGCGGTCAAGCTGCGCACCTGGGACGATCGCGCCAAGAGTGCCGGCGCGCCAACGCCGCCGCTCGAGCACTTCCTCGCCATCGCGCTCAGCGTCGCTCGGGCGGCCTGATCGCGTGGCGCTGCCCGCAGGCGGACTGTCGCTCGGCATCACGCTTGCCGTGCTTGGCGCGGCATTCCTGCATGCATCGTGGAACGCGTTGCTGAAATCCGCGGCGGGCGAACCCACGCTGGATACCGCGCTGATCGTCGCCGGATCGTCGCTCGTCGGCGCATGCATGCTGCCGTTTCTGGCATTTCCCGCACGCGTCGCGTGGCCGTACATCGCGGTGTCGTCGACAATCCATTTCGCGTACTACGTGACACTGGCCGGGGCCTATCGCCGCGGCGACCTGTCATTTGCCTATCCGCTGATGCGCGGCGTCGCGCCGCTGATCGTCACCGTGCTCGGCGTCGTGTTCCTGCACGAGCAGCCCACGCTGCAGGCGGCTGTCGGCATCGTGATGATCTCGCTCGGCATCCTGACGATCGCGTGGTTCGCCGGCGGTGGCCATACGCGCGCCGCTGCGGGCTGGGCGCTGGCGAACGCAATGATCATCGCGATCTACACGCTGGTCGACGGCGCGGGCGCCCGCGCGTCCGGCGATCCGCTGGGTTACGTCACGTGGCTGGTCACGCTGGAGGGGCTGCCGTTCCTGGCGTGGGTCATCCACCGACGTGGTGTCGCCGCACTGCGCTACTGGCGCTTGCGCTGGCGTCGCGGGCTCGCCGCTGGCGCGGCGAGCCTCGCCGCCTACGCGATCGTGCTGTGGGCAATGACCCGCGCGCCGGTGGCGATGGTTGCCGCGCTGCGCGAAGTGTCGGTGGTGTTCGCCGCGCTGATCGGCACGCTCGCGCTGAAGGAAGGCTTCGGCTGGAAGCGCGTTGCCGGCGCAGTGTGCGTGGTGCTCGGCATCGCATCGCTGCGACTCGGATGAGCGCCGCGCTTCCTCCGTCGCATGCGCGCGTCGTCGTCATCGGTGGCGGCATTGCCGGCGTGTCGACCGCCTATCATCTTGCGCTACGTGGCGTCAGCGACGTCGTGCTGCTCGAGCAAGGCAAGCTGACCTGCGGCACCACCTGGCATGCGGCCGGCCTGGTAGGCCAGACTCGCGCAACGCGCAACGCCACGCGGATGAGCCAGTACGGCATCGGGTTGTACGCAGGACTCGAACGCGAAACCGGTCTCGCCACCGGCTGGAAGCAATGCGGCTCGCTGAACGTTGCGCGCACGCCGCAGCGGATGCAGATGATGCTGCGGCAGATGGCACGCGCGGAGAGCTTCGGCATCGAGTTCGAGTTCATTTCGCCCGACGCAGCGCGCGAGAAGGTACCGATCCTGCGCACCGATGACCTCGCCGGCGCCGTGTGGATACCGGGCGACGGCAAGGTCAATCCAACCGACCTGACACAGTCGCTTGCGCGTGGCGCGCGCACCCGTGGCGCGAAGCTGTTCGAGGGCATCACCGTTGACGCGATCACCAGTCGCAACGGACGTGTCAGCGGCGTGAGGTGGAAAGGTGCCGACGCGGCGGGCACGCTCGATTGCGAGGCGATCATCAACTGCGCCGGGCAATGGGCGCGCGAGCTGGGCCTCGCATCCGGCGTCAACGTGCCGCTGTACTCCGCCGAGCACTTCTATCTCGTTACCGGCGCCATCGACGGGGTCGATGCCAATATGCCGGTGGTCCGCGATCCGGACGGATATATCTACTACAAGGAGGAAGTCGGCGGGCTGGTGATGGGCGGATTCGAGCCGACGGCCAAGCCGTGGAACGTGTCGCCGATTCCTCCAGGATTCGAATTCCAGCTGCTGCAGGAAGACTGGGACCAGTTCGAAATACTGATGACCAACGCGATCCATCGGACGCCCTGCCTCGCGACCGCGCCGGTGAAGATGTTGCTCAACGGACCGGAGAGCTTCACTCCCGATGGCAACTTCATCCTCGGCGAGGCGCCGGAACTCGCCGGCTATTACGTCTGCGCCGGCTTCAATTCGGCGGGAATCGCCAATTCCGGCGGCGCCGGGCAGCTGATCGCTGACTGGGTCGTCGATGGCGAGGCGCCCTGCGACCTGTGGGACGTCGACATCCGCCGCTATGCGCCGCTGCACGCGAACCGCCGTTACCTCGCCGACCGCACGGTCGAATCGCTGGGATTGCACTACGCGATGCGCTGGCCGCGCGAAGAGTTGCAGACGGTGCGCCCATTGCGCCGCTCACCACTGTACGACCGGCTGCGCGCGAAACGCGCGGTGTTCGGCAGCAAGTTCAGCTGGGAGCGCGCGAACTATTTCCTGCCACGCGGCGCCGCCGAGCCTCCACCGACATTCGGCATGCCGGGATGGCTGCCATTCGTGCTTGACGAGCAGCGCGCATGCCGCGAAGCCGTCGTGCTGTTCGACCAGACGTCGTTCGCCAAATTCCTGCTGAAGGGCCGCGACGCCCTTGGCGTGCTGGAGCGGCTGTGCGCGAACCGCATTGACGTGGCTATAGGTCGCATCGTCTACACGGCGATGCTCAATGCGCGCGGATGTTTCGAGAGCGATCTCACCATCGCGCGAATTGCCGCCAACGAATTCTTCATCCTCACCGGTTCGGCGCAGGCAACGCGCGATTTCGCCTGGATCGAGCGCCACATCGAAGCGGCCGAGCTGGCGGTGCTGGTGGACGTGACCAGCGCATGGTGCGTGCTGTCGCTGATGGGGCCGCATGCCGAGGCACTGTTGCGCACACTGTCACCCGCTGACCTGTCGAAAGCCGGATTGCCATTCGCCATGACGCGCGAAGTCGATATTGGCTATGCGCGAGTGCGCGCAGCGCGCATGAGCTATGTCGGCGGGCCCGGCTACGAGTTGTATGTACCGACGGACCAGTGCGTCACGCTGTACGACGCAATCGATGCGGCTGGTGTGGCATTCGGCCTGCGCGATGCGGGCTACTACACGATCGACGCCTTGCGCATCGAGGTCGGGCGCCGCGCATTCGGTGCCGAGCTGTCGCCCGACGAGACGCCCTGGCAGGCGGGCCTCGACTACGCGGTGGCGCTCGACAAGCCCTCGCCGTTCATCGGTCGCGATGCGCTGCTGCGCGCGCGCGATGCACCGCCGACGAAGCGGCTGCTGCAATTTCACGTCGACGACCCCGGCGCCTACTTGTGGGGCGGCGAGCCCGTGTTGATGGACGGCGTTACGGTGGGTGAAGTCACGTCCGCAGGCTACAGCCGCCGGTTTTGCTGCGCGGTAGCGCTCGCCTATGTGCGCACGCCGCAGCGCCGCGATGCCACACCCCTCGCGAAGGCGCGCTGGGTGATCGACCTCGGTGGCACGCATCACAGTGCCCACGTCACCGACGTGTGATGTACTGCACCACAGGCGGAATTGGACGCCTCGCAGCGACTGTGATCTGATCCACCTTTCGAGTTCAATGCCATGAACCAACGCTTCGGCCCGACGCCACGCCGCGGACGCCTGCCTGCCGATCCGCCCGCAGCCAAGGCGCAGGTACAGAGCCTGACGCGTGGACTGGCCATACTCGGATGCCTGGCAGATGGCGAACATGGGCTCACGCTGACGGAGATCGCTCAGCGCACGCAGTTGCCGCCATCGACCGTGCACCGATTGCTGGCGACGTTGGAACGCAGCGCGCATGTCTACCAGGCGGGAGCGCAGGGCCTATGGTATGTCGGCGTCGCGGCGTTCACCGTCGGCTCGAGCTTTCTTGCCAGTCGCGAGTGGGTGGCGCTAAGCCACCGCTACATGCGCGAACTGATGGAGCAGTCGGGCGAAACAGCCAACCTGGCGCTGCTCGACGGCACCGATGCAGTGTTCATCGACCAGGTGCAGTGCCACGAAATGATGCGCACGATCGTCAAGCTCGGCGGACGTGCGCCGTTGCATGCGTCGGGTGTCGGCAAGGCGATGTTCGCTGCACTGCCCGACGAGCAGATCAATGCGATCCTGAAGGTCAAGGGACTGCCGCGCATCACCGAGCACACGATCACTTCGCCGGAGACGATGTGGGCCAGCGTGCGCGTGATCCGGCAGCGCGGATGGTCGTTCGACGACGAGGAGCATGCGCTCGGTACGCGCTGTGTCGCGTCGCCGATCTACGATGAGCACGCCGAGATGCTGGGTGCGATATCAGTCGCCGGCCCCTCGTCGCGATTGCCCGATTTGCGGATCCGCGAACTGGGTCCCGTGGTGGCACACAAGGCCGAGCAGATCACGCGCCAGATCGGTGGACGCTGGCCGCATCCGCGTTGAAACCGACGTCGCCGGGCGCTAG
>JBDTJK010000372.1:0-9856 GCA_039935875.1 Casimicrobiaceae bacterium | reverse complement strand
GCCGTCCACTGGGTGCCGCGGTAGTCGACGCGCGCACTGCCGTCGGCATTCCAGTGGCGCACGTGCACGCTCTTGCCGACGTCCGCCTCGATCTGCCCACCCGGCGAGGCATGCGACATCCGCCAGCGATGCGCGAAAAAAGTGAACGCCAGCCCGAGCACCGACGCTACCGCCCATTGCATTTCGACGCTGGCGCCGAACAACGCGGCCGTCCCTCCAAGTGCAACGGCGATGCCGATTGCCAGCAGGTAGAAGGTGTTGGTAACCAGTTCGGCGCCGATCAGCACGGCGGCCACAATCCACCACGACCATTGCGCATCCATCCTGTTCCCTCCAATCGCTGGTACAGCATAGCCTACTGCGGCCTGCAGCAGTCCCGCGGATGAATCGCCGCAGCGCGCGCTGCAAGTCGCGATGCGCTGCAAATTGAGGTATAATTCTCTTTTTGAATCAGCGCGTTGCAACGACCGCCGACAACGGCAGCGGCGACGCCTGCGCCACCATGCCCATCTACGAATACCGTTGCAGCGCGTGCGGCCACGAACTCGAGGCGCTGCAGAAACTTTCCGAGCCACGCCTGCTCAACTGTCCTGCGTGTCATGCCGACGCGCTGGTCAAGAAAGTGTCGGCCGCCGGTTTCCAGCTCAAAGGCAGCGGCTGGTACGTGACTGACTTCCGCAACGGCGGCAAGTCGAAGGCCGCCGCAAAAGCCGACAGCGGCACGAAAACGGAGTCATCGGCTGCGGAAGGCGGCGGTGACAGCAAGTCCGACACCAAGGCGGATGCGTCCACCAAATCCGACACGCCGTCGAAGGCCGACAGCGCCGCGAAAACGGAAACTGCGGCCAAGCCGGCGGCTGCCAACGCAGAGTCGGCGCCCTCCAAGCCGGCTCCGTCGTCGAGCGGCAGCTCGTCGGACTAGTCATCGATCGCAATGCGCCGCTATCTGATCGCGGGGTTGTTGGTGTGGGTGCCGCTGGGCATCACCCTGTACGTGCTGCATTTCCTGGTGACGGTGCTCGACCAGTCGCTGCTGCTGATTCCGGAGCGTGATCGACCCGACGCGCTGATCGGCTTCCACATTCCCGGCTTTGGCGTGCTGCTGTCGTTCCTGATCCTGCTGGCAACCGGCATTGTCGCGGCCAATTTCTTTGGCGCGCGGCTGATCCTGCTGTGGGAATCACTGCTTGGGCGCATCCCATTCGTCAAGTCGCTGTATTCCTCCGTCAAGCAGGTCAGCGACACGCTGCTGTCCGAAAAGGGCAACGCGTTTCGCAAGGCGTTGCTGGTCGAGTACCCGCGTGAAGGTTCATGGACGATCGCGTTCATGACGGGCGTCCCCGACCCTGGCGTCGCGAAACACCTGCCGGGCGAGCATGTCAGCGTCTATGTGCCGACCACGCCGAATCCGACATCGGGTTTCTTCCTGATGGTGCCGGTCGCGCGCGTGCGCGAACTCGACATGAGCGTCGACGAGGCGCTGAAATACATCATCTCGATGGGGGTCGTCGCGCCGGGCATGCACGCGCGTGCGGCGCACAAGTCCGAGTCCATCCTGCCCGCGCCGCGAAATTGACCGGGTCGGCATGTGCCGGTGCGCGACAACGGCGCACGTGCGCATGGCCGTTCCCACCCATTGCATGACAATCTTCCCGATCAATTGCCGGAGCAGCACGTGAAACGAACCGATTATTGCGGCCACATCGGCGTCCGCTATGTGGGGCAAAGCGTTACCCTGATGGGCTGGGTCCAGCGTCGCCGCGACCACGGCGGCGTCATATTCATCGACCTGCGTGACCGCGAAGGGATCGTGCAGGTGGTCTGCGATCCCGATCGTGCCGAAACCTTTGCCACCGCCGAAACGCTGCGCAACGAGTTCTGCATCCGCGTTGACGGGATCGTGCGACCGCGACCGGCGGGTACGACGAACAGCGGATTGGTGTCCGGCGAGGTCGAAGTGCTTGCACATGCCATCGAGATCTACAACGCGTCGCCAACGCCGCCGTTCCAGATCGACGACGAGAACCTGTCCGAATCGGTGCGGCTCGAAAATCGCGTGCTCGACCTGCGCCGGCCGCAGATGCAGAAAAACCTGATGCTGCGCTATCGCACGGCGATGTCTGCGCGGCACTACCTCGACACGCACGGCTTCATCGACATTGAAACTCCGATCCTGTACAAGTCGACGCCCGAAGGCGCCCGCGAATTCCTGGTGCCGTCGCGCATTCACCACGGCCAGTTCTACGCGCTGCCGCAGTCGCCGCAGCTGTTCAAGCAGATGCTGATGATGGCGGGCTTCGATCGCTACTACCAGATCGTCAAGTGCTTTCGCGACGAAGACCTGCGCGCCGACCGCCAGCCCGAGTTCACGCAGATCGACATCGAGACGTCGTTCCTCGACGAGCTCGACATCCGCGAGCTGATGGAAGGGCTGGTGCGCACGATGTGGAAGGATGCGCTCGGCGTCGATCTTCCGGATCCGTTCCCGATCATGCTGTTCGCCGACGCGATGCGCGACTACGGTTCGGACAAGCCGGATCTGCGCATTCCACTCAAGCTGACCGAACTGACCGATGTGATGAAGACCGTCGACTTCAAGGTGTTCCGCGGCGCAGCGGAACTTCCCAACGGCCGTGTCGCTGCGCTGCGCGTGCCGGGCGGCGGCAAATTGTCGCGCAAGGAAATCGATGACTACACTGCATTCGTCGCGATCTATGGCGCCAGGGGGCTTGCCTACATCAAGGTCAACGACGCATCCAAGCCCGACGAAACGGGCCTGCAGTCGCCGATCGTCAAGTTCCTGCCTCCGACGGTGCTCGCCGAGATCGTCGCGCGCAGCGGCGCGCAGAGCGGCGACCTGATCTTCTTCGGCGCCGATCGCGAGAAGGTCGTCAACGATGCGCTCGGCGCACTGCGTGCCAAGGTCGGTCATGACATGGGCCTTGCGCAGCCCGGCTGGAATCCGCTGTGGGTCGTCGATTTCCCGATGTTCGAGTACGACGACGACGCGAAGACGTGGGCGGCGCGACACCATCCGTTCACCGCACCGAAGGACGGTGACGAGGAGAAGTTCGCCTCCGATCCAGGCCGTGCGCTGGCCAAGGCCTACGACGTGGTGATGAATGGCTGGGAGATCGGCGGCGGCTCGGTGCGCATCCATCGGCCCGAAGTGCAGGCCCGTGTGTTCGCGTCGCTTGGCATCAGCGCCGAGGACCAGCGCAAGAAATTCGGGTTCCTGCTCGACGCACTGCAATACGGCGCGCCGCCGCATGGTGGCGTCGCGTTCGGGCTCGACCGGATCGTCACGTTGATGTGTGGCGCCGAGTCGATCCGCGACGTGATCGCGTTCCCCAAGACCCAGCGCGGCCAGGATCTGCTGATCGACACGCCGACCACCGTCACCGAGGCGCAATTGCGCGACCTGCACATTCGCGTGCGCGCCAGCGACGCCGCCAAGCCGGGCTGAACGTTTCGGCTAAACTGGCGCAGATGATCGCAATTCGCGCCAGGTTTGCCACGGAGTTCGCCGCCAGCATCGCGTTGGCGGCCGCGTGCTTGCTGCAGCCCGTCGGCGTGCACGCGCGCGACCCTCATGACACAACTGCCGAAGTGGCGCTGTCCAAGCTGCCGCAAGAGGCGCGCGACGTGCTGGCGCAGATCCGCGCGGGCGCCCCGATGCGCTACCAGCGCGACGGGGTCATTTTCGGCAATCGTGAACACCTACTGCCCGCGGCTGCGCATGGTTACTATCACGAGTACACGGTGCGCACACCGGGCGCCCGCGACCGCGGCGCACGGCGCATTGTCTGCGGCGGCGCCCAGGCGCACCCCCTCGATTGCTTCTACAGCGACGACCACTACGCCTCGTTTAGAAGGGTTCGCGAATGAAGCTTCCCGATCTGTCCGATACCGAAGCCGCCGGCGTTCACCACGGTCCTGTGTCTGCCGAGGCGCTGGCCAGTGCCAGCGCCGAATCCAGGTTGCGCTACTTCAGCGTCGACCTGGGGCCCGTCGAAAGCAAGATGGCGTTGCTCGACGCGCTTGCCGGCAGCCTCGCATTCCCGGCGCATTTCGGCCGCAATTGGGACGCACTCGCTGACTGCCTCGAGGATGAAACCCTGGTAGGCAAGCACGGTGCGGTGGTGCGCATCCTGCATGCTGGCGCGTATCGTTCGGCGCATGCCCTGGACTGGAAGACGCTCGAGGAAATTCTCGACGAAGCGGCGGCTTTCTGGAAGGAGCGGCATTTGCCGTTCTGGGTGTTCGTGAATTGAAGCAGCCGGTTTCGGCACTGGTCGTCGTGCATACCTCCGACCTGCGCGTGCTGCTGCTCGAGCGCGCGGATTTTCCCGGTCACTGGCAGTCGGTCACCGGCAGTTGCGAAACAGGTGAACTTCCGGCGACGGCGGCCGCTCGCGAACTGCGCGAGGAGACCGGCATCGATGCCGTCGCGCACGAGGGCGTGGTCGGATGGAAAATCATCAACCGATTCGAGATCTTCGAGCAGTGGCGGCATCGCTATGCGATCGGCACGACGCACAACATCGAGCACGTGTTCAGCGTGCGGGTGGCCTCGCCGGTCCCCGTGCGGCTCGCCCCGCGCGAGCACCTGCAATTCGCATGGCTGCCATGGCGCGATGCGGCGGCGAATTGTTTTTCGTGGTCCAACCGTGACGCGATCCTGATGTTGCCCGTGCGAGTCATCGAGGAGTCCAGATGAAAATAGCCTTTGCCCTTTTGCTTTGCGCGACATTGCCGGCGTTCGCGCAGTCGGCGTCCACCGTCGAACGCCCGCCGAGCGTAACCGTCAGCGCCAGCGCCAGCGTTACGCTGCCCAATGACCGCATGCATGCGTGGCTACGCACCGAAGCCGAGAGCGTCAACGCGGCGGCCGCCGCCGGCGAGGTCAACGCGCGGATGGCGCGCGTACTGAACAAGCTGAAGGTGCTGCCTGCCATAGACGTCGCGTCGTCGGGATATTCCAGCGACGCAATCGTCGACAAGGGCAAGCCGACGCGCTGGCGGGTCAGCCAGTCGGTGACGCTCGGCAGCGCCGATTTCGCGGTGCTCGCCGCCGCGATAGGCAACCTTCAGGACGACGGCATGCTGCTGTCGGGCCTGGGCTTCTCGTTGTCCGCCACCGCGCGCAAGGAAGCGGAGGATCGCGTCACGCAGCAGGCTATCCACGCCTGGCAGCAGCGTGCCGCCAACGCGGCGCAGGCGCTCGGCTACGGTGCGTGGCGAGTCGGCACAGTCAACGTGCAAACCAGCGATGGCGCGCGTCCCTACATGGCGATGCGCAGCGACATGAAGACGATGGCGGTCGCCGCGGCACCGGTCGCGGCTGATGCGGGCACCACGGACGTCACGGTCAGCGTTTCCGGGGAAGCACTGCTGTCGGCGCCGCATTGATGCATTGCGTGTCGCGCACGTCGTTCGAGTGCGCGCGAATCGATGGATGACGCAAGGCGCGCCGCGGCGTAAACTTCCACTGCCCGGCTCGCTCCGGAGCGGGCACCCACGCGCGCGAAGGTCAGAGCCCGCCAATGCAACTCGATCCGGTACTGCTGTCGCGGCTGCAGTTCGCGTTCGTCATCGCGTTCCACATCCTGCTGCCCGCATTTACCGTCGGCCTGTCCGCGTTCATCGCGGTGCTGGAAGGCATGTACATCTGGAAAAAAGACGCCGTGTACCTGCGGCTGTCGCTGTTCTGGACGAAGATCTTCGCGGTCGCGTTCGGCATGGGCGTGGTTTCGGGCATCGTGATGCCGTTCCAGTTCGGCACCAACTGGAGCCGCTACTCGGATGTCACGGCAAACGTCCTCGGCCCGTTGTTCACCTACGAGGTGATGGCGGCATTTTTCCTCGAGTCCGGGTTTCTCGGCATCCTGCTTTTCGGTCGCAAGCTCGTTCCGCCGTGGGCGCATTTCATGTCGGCGATCATGGTCGCGGTGGGGACATTGCTGTCGTCGTTCTGGATACTTGCCGCCAACAGCTGGATGCAGACCCCCGCCGGCTACGAAATCATCGATGGCCGCTACTTCCCGCGCAACTGGCTCGAGGTTGTCTTCAATCCATCACTGCCCTATCGGCTGACACACACGGTGACCGGCTTCTTCGTGACGACCGCGCTGGCCGTCGCGGCGGTCTCCGCGTGGCACCTGCGGCGCAACGAACATCGTGCAGAAGCGCGTACCGCACTGAAGATGACGATGGCGCTGTTGACGGTGCTGGTACCGTTGCAGATCGTGCTGGGCGACCTGCACGGCGTCAACACCGCCGAACACCAGCCGATCAAGGTCGCGGCGATGGAAGGCTTGTGGGACACGCAGGCACGCGCACCCGCGGTGCTGTTCGCGATCCCCGACGCGCGCGACGAGAAAAATCGCTACGAGATCGCCATCCCCGGACTCGCCAGCCTGTACCTGAAGCACGACGTCAACGCGAGCGTGCAAGGTCTCAAGTCAGTGCCGCCCGGCGATCGCCCGCCGGTGGGTTACGTGTTCTGGGCATTCCGGCTGATGGTGGGACTGGGCTTGCTGATGCTGGGACTCATTGTGTGGTCGAACGTGCTGCGCTTCGGCTCGGGGATGGAAAATTCGCGCCTGTTCCAGGCTGCGTGCGTCGCCATGCTGCCCGCCGGATTTCTCGCCGTGATCGCCGGGTGGACCACGACCGAGGTTGGCCGCCAACCCTGGGTGGTCTATGGACTGCTGCGCACGCGTGATGCGGTGTCGCCTTCGCTGACCGGCAGCGACGTGCTGATATCGCTGATCTGTTACATCGTCGTCTACCTGATCATCTTCGGCGCCGGTACCTACTACATGGTGCACCTCGCGCGGAAAGGTCCGCCCACGGACGCACCCACGTACGACGCGAAGCTGGACGAGCGCCCCGCGCGTCCTCTTTCCGGCGCGGAGGCTTGACCATGACGCAGATCGACCTCGTGCCTATCTGGACGCTGATCATCGGTATCGGCGTGTTCATGTACGTGCTGCTCGACGGCTTCGACCTGGGCGTTGGCATCCTGTCCGTCACCGCGGCCACCGAGGATGAGCGCAGTCTGATGATGAACACCGTCGCGCCCGTGTGGGACGGCAATCAGACGTGGCTGGTGCTGGGCGGCACTGCGCTGCTCGCCGCATTTCCGCTGGCGTTTGCGATTATCATCTCCGCCGTCTACTTTCCGGTGATGCTGATGCTGCTCGGGCTGATCCTGCGCGGTGTCGCATTCGAGTTCCGCATGAAGTCGATCCGCGGGATGCCGTGGTGGAATCGCTCGTTCTTCATCGGTTCGGTGCTCGCGACGTTCTTCCAGGGGGTGGTCCTCGGCAATTTCGTGCAGGGCTTCGCCGTCGAAGGCCGACATTTTGCGGGTGGCAGCTTCGACTTCCTGCGCCCATTCCCGCTGCTGACAGGCGTGGGGCTGCTGTTCGGCTACACGCTGCTTGGCTCGACGTGGCTGGTGATGAAGACCGAGGGCAACGTGCACGATCGCTCGCGACAGCAGGCATCGTTGCTGCTGTTCGGCGTGCTGGCATTCATCCTGATGGTCAGCGTGTGGACACCGTTTCTCAACGACCAGGTCGCACGCCGCTGGTTCACGTGGCCGCAGATGGGCTATTTCGCCATCGTGCCGGTAATCACCGCACTCATCGCGTATGCCACGTGGAACGCATTGCGCACCGGCGCGCATTCGGTGCCGTTCCTGGGTGCCATGGGCCTGTTTGTCATGTGCTACCTGGGCCTCGGCATCAGCCTGTTTCCGTACATCGTGCCGTATTCGGTGACCCTGTGGCAGGCCGCCGCGTCGCCCAATTCGCTGACCTTCCTGCTGGTCGGAACGATGTTCCTGCTGCCGCTGGTGTTCGGCTACACGTTCTGGTCGTACTACGTGTTTCGCGGCAAGGTGCGCGCGGACGCCGGATATCACTGACGCACGCGTGCGGTCCGCATCCCGCGGCGCAACGTACGCGTCACAACGCCAGCAGAAAGGCGACCAGGTCGTCCTGTTCGCCGGCCGTGAGGCTGATGCCGAAGCGGGTGTTATAGAACTGCACGACATCGACCAGGTCGCGCGCGGAGCCGTTGTGGAAATACGGGGCGCGCGTCGCAACGGCGCGCAGCGTCGGTCCCTTGAAGCGGCCAATGTCGACCCACTTCCCGGTCACCAGTGCGCGCCCCGGATCGGTCGTCTGCACGGTCTCCAGCGTCGTCCTGTTGCGCAGCGTGTACAGCGGCATGTCGGGCGTGCGCCGTGACGCGTCGGCCACTCCGATGTCGAGTGGCGCCGGTATCGAATGGTTGCCCGCGTTCGGCGCGTCGTGGCAGGTCGTGCACGTTCCCGCCAGGACCGGCATGTCGAGATCGTCGTTGAGTCCCTTGACGCCGGTGATCGTGATCAGTTTCGAATTGAACAGCGCTTCGCCGCGCGCAATCGAGCGGCGTGCGGCGCCGACGCCGTCCACCACACCGGCGTTGTCAGGTGAAGCCTGCTTCAGGTTCGGCTGCAGCTGATCGAGCGTTGGCCTTCGCAATCGCGGCGACGCCCACGGCGTGTACAGCGTCATCGCGTTGGGGTTGAATTGCGCACCGGTCCTGTAGTCACCGGACACGACGTCGTTGATGCCGAACCAGTACGCCTGGTCCACCAGGCGCTGCGGTCCTCCGCCGCCACCACGTGCGCCGAGGTAGCCGGCCTCGTCGTCGTAGAACTGCGCGGTGTAGAGGCTCGATTCGAACGCGACGATCGCATCCTGCTGGCTGGCCGTCAGTGCAACCGCCCCCTGTGCGTGGCCGAGCGTGGCACCGTTGGCCTGGTCCGCGAGGTTGGTGTGCAACGTCGCGAAACAAGTCAAGCTCGGTGCGTGCAGGCAATCTGCCGACGTGGAATCCTTGAACGTTTCACGCCCGTCCCACATCACCGTGTTGAGGAACTTCAGGTTGGTCGACGGCAGCGGACGCCGGAACAACGACAGGTCGGACGCATTGGCATACGCGTACGGATCGTCCACTGCCACCAGTTCGAACTCCGCGCCCGCGGGGATCGGCATCCCCACCCGGATCAGTCCCTTGCTGAGCAGCATGTTGTACGCATTGCGCCGGGCCTCAAGCGTCGACACATCCGCCAGCGGGGAATGCGCGCCGTCGTTGGTACGGAAGATCGGATCGGTGCCGCCACTTGCATCGAATCGTTGCTGCAAGCGCATGGGCGTGACGGTCCAGCCTTCGGACGGCTGATGGCAGGACGCGCAGGTGCGCCCGTTGCTGCCAAGGCTCTGAAAAAACGGATTGGTCAGGTCGATCGCGCCGGTCGTGCTGATCGTGACGGCCATTCCCATCGCATTGTCGGAGATGATGCTCGAAGGTTGCAGCGCTGGAGGGGGCGGAGCGGCTGCGGTGGCTGTCGCCAGCAGCAGTGCTGCGACCAGCGGCAGCCTGCGAAAGCTGTTCGGAAACGTTACCATCAGTGAGCGCTCCATTTTTTAAAATGACGGCTGGCGGAGAGTCGCTTGGGGGCGGTCTGCCGATACCGTGGGCGCAATCTAGCGTGGCAGGCGGCGCGCTACAACGGATTATTCGACAAGTGAAACGCAACTACGAATGAACGCCGCCACGCGACAAAGCAAAAAAAAGGGCCACTCGGCCCTTTTTTCATTGCGGCAGGAAGGCGCTGCTCCTCAGGTTGCGGGCGTCGACTCGGCGGGCTGGGCAGCGCTGGCCGCATCGTCTTCCGATGCAGCCTTCATCGACAGCCGCACCCGACCCTTTTCGTCGGCCTCGATGACTTTCACGCGCACCGCCTGGCCTTCCTTCAAGTAGTCGGAAACCGCGTTGACGCGCTCCTTGGCGATCT
>JBDTJK010000371.1:0-9858 GCA_039935875.1 Casimicrobiaceae bacterium | reverse complement strand
CGGCAGAGCGAGCCTGGCGAACTGGCGGCCCACATGCACAATGCGCCTGCGGCGCCGCGATATAATTGGGCTGGATCGAACCGCAATGTTGCGGATTCACGCGGAAATTGATCGATGCAACGACGTGATTTCCTGCAACGGTCCACGGTCGGTGGCGTAGCCGCATGGGCGGCGCCGCTGGTGATCGCCACGAAAGATGAACTGGATCGCATGCAACTTCGCGCACGACGTACGTTTCGCCAACCCATCGCGGGGCACTCCTGGATTGCTGATGTAGCCGCAAGCCGAAACCGGCGAAGGCAGGCTCGATCCGCTCGATCCGGACAACTTCAAGTACACCATCAATTCGGGCGAACTTCGCGCAACGTGAGCGGCTACCGCGCGTGATGCGCTTCCCCTATACACTGCTCTGCGTGTCGCTGTTGCTGTGCGTCGTGCCGACCGCAGCTGTTGACGGCGCGCGTGCGGCGGCCATCGACGCCAATGCGCTGCTGCCATGGAAGGGCGGCGCGACGCCGCACCTCGCGCTTGCGGACCTGCGCGGCAACCCCGTCGACCTCGCGCGCTACCGTGGCAAGACCGTGCTCGTCAATTTCTGGGCGACGTGGTGCGTGCCGTGCCGCGAGGAAATGCCATCGCTCGCCGCCTTCGCGAAGGCGTCCGGGATCGCCGTCCTTGCAGTCGACGTCGGCGAGGCCGCATCGCGTGTGGAGCGGTTCCTCGCGCGCTATCCGAGCGACCTGCCGATCCTGCTCGACGCGCATGGCGAGACGGCCGAGGCCTGGAAAGTCAGCGTCTACCCGTCAAGCTACGTCATTGATGGCGAAGGCCGCGTGCGCGCCTATATCGCCGGCGCGCTGGATTGGCGGGATGCGTCCGTGGTCCGGCAGGTCGAGACGGCGGCCCGCTTGCCCGCGCGATGACGCGCCACTTGGTGCCGATCCGGCATCGGCTGCGCGTTGATGCCGGAGCCGTGCACGCTGCACTGGTAGCGGGGCTGCGTGCGCCGAACGCGTCGATCTCGCCGAAATATTTCTACGATGCCGCCGGCTGCGAGTTGTTTGCGGCGATCTGCGAGTTGCCCGAGTACTATCCGACGCGTACCGAACGCGGGATTTTCGATGCGCATCGCGGCGAAATCGCGCACGTGATCGGCAGCGGCACGCAACTCGTCGACCTGGGTGCCGGCGACTGTCGCAAGGCCGCCCAATGGTTCGCCGCATTGCGTCCGGTGCGCTACATCGCGGTGGATATCGCCGCGCAGGCAATCACCCAGGCGCTCGCATCGCTGTCCGACGCCCATCCCGGCATCGGGATGACCGGCATCGTGGCGGATTTCACGCAGACGCTCGACCTCGAATCCGACCTTGATTCGCGCGCAGCGACGTTCTTCTACCCCGGCTCGTCGATCGGCAATTTTCGGCATCCTGCGGCGCGTGCATTCATCGCTGGCATCGCACGTCATTGCGCCACGCGACCCGGCAGCGGACTGCTGATCGGCGTCGACATGCAGAAGGACGTGCAGCGCCTGGTTGCCGCCTACGACGACGCGCAAGGTGTCACCGCCGCTTTCAATCGCAACGTGCTGTTGCACGCGAACCGCATCGCACCGGCGAACTTCGATGCCGATGCGTTCGACCATCGTGCGAGCTGGGACGCGATCGAAGGCCGCGTACAGATGCATCTGGAAGCGCGGCGCACGCAAACGGTCGACATCGCCGGGGCGCAGCGGTCGTTCCGCGCAGGCGAGCGTATCCACACCGAGGATTCCTACAAGTACACGCCGGCGCAGTTCAGCGAGATGCTGCGGGCGGCTGGCTTCGCGCAGGTGTCGCTGTGGCAGGACCCGGCGGGCGACTTCGGCGTGTTCTACGCGCGCTGATTCGACGACGTTGCGCAGCGGCTACGCGTCGCGTGCGAGACGAATTCCGCTGAACTGCCAGCGCGCCGATGGCGGAAAGAAATTGCGATAGGTCGCGCGGACGTGCGAGCGCGGCGTGGCGCACGATCCGCCGCGCAGCACCATCTGCCCGGACATGAACTTGCCGTTGTATTCGCCAATGGCGCCGGGCGCGGCGTTGAACCCCGGATAGGGCAGGTAGGCGCTCTGCGTCCATTCCCAGACGTCGCCGAACATCTGCGCAGCAATGCCCACGCGGGACGCGTCGCGCGACGCGAGCGGATGCAGCACGCCGCTGTCGGCAAAATTGCCGAGCATGGGAACGTCGCGCGCCGCCAGTTCCCATTCGTATTCGGTCGGGAGGCGCGCAGCACACCATCGCGCATACGCGTCCGCCTCGTAGTAGCTGACATGCGTGACCGGTGCATGCGCATCGATCTCGGCTTCGCCGTGCAGCGTGAACGTATGCCAGCGGTCGCCGTTGCGGGACCAGTACAGCGGCGCGTCCCAGTGCTGTCGCTGTACTTCGTCCCAGCCTGCCGAGAGCCAGAACTCGGGCCTTTGGTAGCCGCCGTCGTCGATGAACGCCGCGTACTCGCCATTGTTGACCGGATGCGACGAGAGCGCGTAGGGAGCGACGTAGGCGCGATGCCGCGGCTGTTCGTTGTCGAACGCAAAAGCGGCGCCGTCATGGCCGAACTCGAGCAGGCCACCGGCATATGCGAGCCAGCTCGCACGGCGCGGCGTGACCTGCGTCAACGGCCAGCCCGGCGTGTATAGCGGGCGCAGTGGATTGCGCGCGAGCAGGTGCTTGATGTCGGTCAGCATCAGCTCCTGGTGCTGCTGCTCGTGCTGGATGCCGAGCGCGATGACGGCCCTGATGCCGGACGCCACGACGGAACCGAGGTATTGCCGCATCGCCTGGTCGACATGCGCGCGGTAGGCGCGCACCGCGTCGAGCGACGGCCGCGACAACAGGCCTCGTTCGGGGCGCGGATACTGGTCGCCCACCGCGTTGTAGTACGAGTTGAACAACATGCGATACGCGGGGTCGAGCGCAACATACCCGGCCACGTTCGGCGTCAGCACGAAGGTCTCGAAGAACCAACTCGTGTGCGCGAGATGCCACTTGACCGGACTTGCGTCGGGCATCGATTGCAGCGCGCAATCCTCGGCGGACAGCGGCGCTGCCAGCGCCACGCTGGTGTCGCGCACGCGCGAATAATCGGCCGCCTCCGCGCAGAATGGTTGCACCGAAGCGCGGTTGGGTTGCGTCGTCATATGGAATTCGAGTTAGGGGTACTTTCAGCGTACAGGCAATCAATGATGGGCGCTGTCGGCGAATTCCTGCAAAATACTGACACATCGGAGGTCACGACTGACGTGGCGCGAAATTGGCGCAGCGAGTTTCCTGCTGCGATGCACAATCAGCGCTGTATCGGCAAACCCACAGCACGACGTCCCAAGTTGCACTGCGGCTTCCCATTCCAGCCCGGCAAGGCGTAGCATCGCCGCCAGCGGCCAGGGTGAATATCTTCCGGCGTGTGCCGGAGCCAAAGCTTCGAAGGCGTCGCAAAGCGATGCCGTTCGTGCAATTCGCCCCAGGCGCGCGCCATCAGCCGGAGGTGCATTGAAAGCCACGGACATCGTAGCACCCGCGTACTTCCACAAAGTCGTCGATTGCCAATGGGCGTGTCCTGCGCATACGCCCGTTCCCGAATACATCCGGATGATCGCGGCGGGTCGTTATACCGACGCCTACATTGTCAACTGGCATTCCAATGTGTTCCCCGGGATCCTCGGGCGCACCTGCGACCGGCCCTGCGAGCCTGCGTGCCGGCGCGGTCGCGTCGAGGAGGGTTCACCCGAGCATGACGCGGGTATCGGCAAGCCGGAGCCTGTCGCCATCTGCCGCCTGAAGCGTGTTGCCGCCGACTACAAGGACGACGATATCAGCGCGCGCCTGCCGCCACGGGCGATGATGCGCAACGGCAAGCGCGTCGCGTTCGTCGGTGCAGGTCCTGCATCGCTTACGGCTGCGCGCGACCTGGCGCCGCTCGGCTACGAATGCATCGTGTTCGACCAGGATGCGCGTGCGGGCGGGATGATGCGTTCGCAGATCCCCAAGTTCCGCCTGCCCGACTCGGTAATCGACGAGGAGTGCGGCTACATCCTCGACATGGGCGTCGAATTCCGGGGCGGGCGGCGCATCGATTCACTGCGCGCGCTGCTCGACGAACGCTACGATGCCGTGTTCGTCGGCAGCGGTGCGCCACGCGGGCGCGACATCGACATTCCGGGACGCCGCGAGGCGGCGAAGCACGTGCACATCGGCATCGACTGGCTGTCGTCGGTCTCGTTTTGCCACGTGACGTCGATCGGCAAGCGCGTGATCGTGCTCGGCGGGGGCAACACGGCGATGGATTGCTGCCGCAGTGCGCGCAGGCTCGGCGGCGAAGACGTGCAGGTCGTCGTGCGTTCCGGCTTCGACGAAATGAAGGCGTCGCCTTGGGAGAAGGAGGACGCGCAGCACGAGGGCATCCCCATCCACAATTTCCTGGTGCCGAAATTCTTCACGCATGCGAGCGGCACGCTGACCGGCGTCACGTTCGAGAAGGTGGCGGCAACGCGCAACGCCGCGGGCAAGCGCAAGCTGGCGCCGACCGGCGAACCGGACGTGCACTTCGCGTGCGACGACGTGCTGGTGGCGATCGGCCAGGAAAACGCGTTCCCGTGGATAGAGCGCGACGTCGGCGTCGACTTCGATGACAGCGGGATGCCGGTCCTCGACCGCGTGACGCTGATGTCGTCGCGCTCCGGCGTATTCTTCGGCGGCGACGCAGCGCTGGGCCCCAAGAACATCATCTGGGCGGTTGCCCACGGGCACGACGCGGCGATCTCGATCGATCTCCATTGCCGCGGCGAGGACATGTACCAGCGGCCGCCACCGCACGTGAATCTCGTGTCGCAGAAGATGGGCATACACGAATGGAGTTACGACAACGCGATCGCCGGCGATTCGCGCTACCGCGTGCCGTTGAAGGAAACGGTGATCGCGCTGAAGAGCATCAAGGTGGAAGTGGAACTCGGCTTCGATCCGAAGCTCGCGTTCGCCGAGGCGCAGCGTTGCCTCAATTGCGACGTGCAGACGGTGTTCGCCGACAAGCTGTGCATCGAATGCGACGCGTGCGTCGATATCTGCCCTATGGATTGCATCACGTTCACGCGGAATGGCGACGAACCTGAGCTGCGCACGCGGCTGTCTGCAACGGCGCCGAACCTCGCGCAGGACCTGTATGTGTCGGGCGCGTTGAACACCGGGCGCGTGATGGTCAAGGACGAGGACGTTTGCCTGCATTGCGGCCTGTGTGCCGAGCGCTGCCCGACCGGCGCCTGGGACATGCAGAAATTCCTGCTTGACCTGGCGCATGCATCCGACAGCGCGCCCGCGCGGGTGGCGCCGGCGCCGAGGGCGACCGCGCTGGCGGGAGGCGCGCGATGAACGCCGCACAGCGCGTCAATGACTTCGTCGTCAAATTCGCCAACGTCAACGGATCCGGATCCGCATCGGCCAACGGATTGTTCGCTCGCGCAATCCTGCGCATGGGCGTCCCGGTGGCCGCACGCAACATCTTTCCGTCGAATATCCAGGGGCTGCCGACGTGGTACGAAGTACGTGTCGTCGAAGCCGGCTGGCGCGGCCGGCGCGGCGGGGTCGACCTGATGGTGGCGATGAATCCACAGACGTGGGAAAAGGATCTGGCCGAGGTCGATGCTGGCGGCTTCCTGTTCCACGACTCGAGCAAACCATTGCCGCCGTCTAAATTCCGCGAGGACGTCACCGCCCTCGGCATGCCGCTGACCGAAATCTGCAATGCGCAATACAGCGACACGCGGCAGCGGCAGTTGTTCAAGAACATCATCTACCTGGGCGCGCTGTCGGCGCTGCTCGGCATCGACCCCGCGGAAGTCGAACGCCTGTTTGGCGAACAGTTCAAGGGCAAGGAAGCGTTGCTCGACTCCAATCGCAAGGCGTTTCACCTCGGACGCGACTATGCCAGCGCCAACCTGCCGCCGATCGCGCTCGCGGTCGAGCGCCGCGACAAGGTGGGGCAGCGCATCTTCATCGATGGCAACAACGCGGGCGCGCTGGGCGCCGTGTACGGCGGGGCGACCGTGTGCGCGTGGTATCCGATCACGCCGTCGTCATCGCTTGCGGAGGCATTCGCCAAGCATTGCCGCTCGCTGCGGCGCGACGCGGACACCGGCGAGAACCGGTTCGCGATCGTGCAGGCCGAAGACGAGCTGGCATCGATCGGCATGGTGGTCGGCGCCGCGTGGAACGGCGCGCGTGCCTTCACCGCGACGTCGGGGCCGGGCGTGTCGCTGATGCAGGAGTTCCTCGGGCTCGCCTATTTCGCCGAGATCCCGGCGGTGATCTTCGACATCCAGCGCGGCAGTCCGTCGACCGGCATGCCGACGCGCACGCAGCAGGCCGATCTCCTGTGCTGTGCATACGCGTCGCACGGCGACACCAAGCATGTGCTGCTGTTTCCCGAGGATCCGAAGGAATGCTTCGAGCATGCGGCTCTGGCGTTCGACCTCGCCGACCGCTTGCAGACACCGGTGTTCGTGATGTCAGACCTCGACATCGGCATGCAGGACTGGCTGTGCGAGCCACTGCGCATCGACCAGGCACGCCGGCTCGACCGTGGCAAGGTGATGACCCATGCTGACCTCGAGGCCGGGCGCGACTTCGGCCGCTATCTGGACGTGGATGGCGACGGCATCCCTTATCGCACCTATCCCGGCACGCATCCGACCCGCGGCAGCTACTTCACGCGCGGCACCAGCAAGGATCGCTACGCGCGCTATACCGAGGAAGGCCCGGCATACGTCGACAACATGCAGCGCCTGTTGCGCAAACTGGAGACCGCCAAGGAACTGTTGCCGAAGCCGGTCATCGAGCGTGCCGCGCAGCCCACCAGGGCGGGTGTGGTGTGGTTCGGATCGACAGGCGCGGCGATGGCCGAGTCGCTCGCTGAACTGACGCGCATGGGTATCCACGTCGATCGCATGCGACTGCGCGCATTCCCGTTCGCCGACGAGGTCGCCGACTTCATCGGCGCACATGAGCTTGTGTTCATCGTCGAGCAGAATCGCGATGCACAACTGCGCATGCTGATCGTCAATGAATGCGGGATCGACCCCGGCAAGCTGATTCCGGTGCTGCACTACGACGGTACGCCGGTCACTGCGCGCTTCATCACGCGCGAAATCGCGGAAAAGGCACGGCTGTTCAATGTCGCGCCGCTCGGCAAGGTGTCACCATGACCTATCTCGCCAAACCCCGGATCCATCATCCGAACCTGCCGCAGAACGAGCTCGGCTTCACGCGCCGCGACTACGAGGGTGCGGTGTCGACGCTGTGCGCGGGTTGCGGGCACGACTCGATCTCGTCGGCGATCATCCAGGCGCTGTTCGAGCTGTCGATCGCGCCGCACCGCGTCGCCAAGCTGTCGGGAATCGGCTGCTCGTCGAAGACGCCCACCTATTTCCTCGGTAATTCGCATGGCTTCAACAGCGTGCACGGACGGATGCCGTCGGTGCTGACCGGGGCTGCACTCGCCAACCGGGATCTGCTCTACCTTGGTGTTTCCGGCGACGGCGATTCAGCGTCGATCGGGCTCGGACAGTTCGCGCACGTGCTGCGCCGTGGCGTCAACATGGTCTACATCGTCGAGAACAACGGCGTGTATGGCCTCACCAAGGGACAGTTCTCGGCCACCGCCGACAAGGGCAGCAAGAGCAAGCGCGGTGCCACCAACGCCGACGAGCCGATCGACATGGTCATGCTTGCGCTGACGCTCGGCGCGACGTTCGTCGCACGTGGGTTCTCGGGCGACAAGGGACAGCTGGTGCCTTTGATCAAGGCGGCCGTCGAGCACAAGGGCGCGGCGTTCATCGACGTCGTCAGTCCCTGCGTCGCATTCAACAACCATCCGGGATCGACGAAGAGCTACGACTACGTGCGTGCGCACAACGAAGCGGTCAACCGCCTCGACTTCATTTCGCAGCGCGCGCCGATCCTTGCCGATCCGCCGCCTGGCGGCGTCCAGGAGGTGCTGCTGCACGATGGTGGCACGCTGCGGCTGCGCAAGCTCGCTGCCGACTACGAGCCTCGCGACAAGATCGGCGCGATGGCGTATCTCGAGTCACATCGCGTGGCCGGCGAAGTCGTCACCGGGCTCCTGTACGTCGATCCCGATCGCGGCGACATGCATGATGCGCTGGCCACCACGCATACGCCGCTCAATGCACTGCGCGACGCGGAACTGATTCCAGCCGCCAATGCGCTGGCGGCATTCAACCATTCGCTGCGCTGAGGCAAGGCCGCGCCCATGTCGACGACGGCCTGCATGGAGAGCCGCATGCATCGGCGTGGGGCCTGCAACGCGCGGCACACATTGCGCCATGCAATGTTCGCATCGCTGCTGCTCGCAATGGCATCGCCGCAGATTGCGCACGCCGACCCCGCAGTCGCATGGCCCGGATTCAAGGGCGCCCCGGCGTCGCTCTATCCGACGCCGGGCGCAGGTTCCTCGGACAAGCACCTGTATTCCAGCGGCCAGCCGTTCCCGTGGGTGACGCCGGTGGTGTGGAACTACAACGACGCCAATCGACCGTCATCACTGACGCTCGACCAGGCGATCGCGGGCATCACCGCGGCGACCAAGCAGTGGACCGATGTCTGCGCGGTCGACATCCATCGCGGCAGCGACACGACGACCATTCCGCAGAACATGGACGGCAGCAACCCTTCGCCCGGCGAAAACGTGCTGGGCTGGGGCGACCTGACGCTCGGTACGGCAGGGAAATCCGGCGTCGCCGGCATCACGTGGACGTCCTGGGATGACAACGGGACGCTGTTCGACTTCGACATGACGCTGTCGACGCGCTACGTCGTGTCGCCCGCCCAACTCGCGCGCGTCGCGGTGCACGAATGGGGTCATGCGCTGGGACTCGCGCACTCGAACCTGCCGGGAGCGGTGATGTCCGGCCCTGATAGCGAAAACAATCCCGGCGTCCCCGATACGGCTTACAACGCAGTCTCGACGCTGACCGACGACGACAAGCATGGTTGCCTGTGCTTGTACGGACCGAGCGATGCGATGGCGAGCCAGGGGTTCCTGTGCGGATTGCCATCGGTGGCGGCGATGGGGAGCGTGCCGCTGGGACAGACATCGGCGCCCGTGCGCGTAACCGCGATCAATACGTCGCAGACATCGGCACTGACGATCACGGCGGTGGTTGCGGGCAACGCCGAAGTGCTGAAGTCGGGCGGCTGCACCAACGGCACGACGCTGGCGCCAGGACAGAGTTGCAGCTTCGACCTCGCGTTCCGTCCTGCGGGTGTCGCGGGGACGCGGGCGACCAGCTACATCGGCATCTCGACCACCAACGGCGTCGGCACCTATGGCTTTCCGGTCACCGCTACCGCGGCGGATGCGTTGCCGCCGCAAGCGATTGCGACGCTGTCGCCGACGCTGCTCGACTTCGGCGAGGTGCACATCGGCAGCAGCAGCGCTGCGGCCACTGCCACGCTCGCCAATGACGGTGGCGCTGCGTTGTCGATCGCATCGATTACCGCGGTCGGCGGAACCACCGCCGATTTCGTGCGCAGCGGTTCCTGCGCTGCCGGCAGCGTGGTCGCCGTTGGCCAGTCATGCACGCTTCAGGTATCGTTTGCGCCCGGCGCCACGGGAGCGCGCAGCGCATCGTTCAGCGTGGTGACCAATGCCGGCACCCGCGCGCTGGCGGTGGCCGGCAGCGGAGTCAGTGGCGTGGGGCAGACGAGCACGGTGGTGGAGTACTACAACGCGACGCTGGATCACTACTTCATGACGGCGACGGCCGGGGATATCGACGCACTCGATCGCGGGTTGCTGGCGGGCTGG
>JBDTJK010000370.1:0-12077 GCA_039935875.1 Casimicrobiaceae bacterium | reverse complement strand
ATCATCGGGATTCGACTGGGTGGGCTGGCGGCCGGAGGATCACTTCGACCCCAACAATCAGGTCGTCGGCATGGAAACGTGGGACCAGTGGCCGAACCTGACGGCGGCGATGCTGCGGCGCGGGATTCCCGAGGAAACGGTCATCGCGATCGTGGGCGGTAATTTCCTGCGCGTGTTCCGCGACATCTGCGGCTGAAGAGGAGGTGGACAAGCGGGGCATCAATTCGTGAAGCTACGGACCCTCCCCCGGGTGGCGACGAACGACGCCGCTCAGATGTGCGCCATCACCATGGAGGTAATCATTTCGGCGGTGTGCGGCGCATCGGTGAGACCCAGGTGGCCATGGCCAACGGCAAGAAACAGTCCTGGACGCTTGGCGACCGGCCCGATCACCGGCACCGAGTCGGGCATGCACGGCCGGTGTCCCATCCAGGAGGTCGCCAGCGAGTCGTCGACTCCAGCGAACGTTTCCTTCGTTGCCCGGCGCAGCAGCTCTTCGCGGTGCGGATCGGGCGGCGCATCAAGTCCCGCGATTTCTACCGTGCCCCCTACGCGCAACCCATCCTCCATCGGTGTCGCAAAAATCTTGCGATCCGCCAGCACGACGGTGCGCGAAATCGGGGCGCTGCCGCGATACTGGACGTGATAGCCACGTTGACTTTCGAGAGGCAGATGCACATCCAGTGGATCGAGCAATTTGCGCGACCACGCGCCTGCCGCGACAACCAGATGTGTGTAGCGACGACATGCGCCTGACGTGCGCACCTGCCATCCGCCGTCACCGCTGGCAGACAGCGCGTTGACTTCATCGTGAAGGAATTCGCCTCCGCGTGCGCGATAAGCTTCGACGATTGCTTGCACGTAGCGGAACGGATTGACGATCGTCGCCTGGTCGGCGAGGAACACGCCGACTTGGTAGCGATCGCCTATCCGTGGCTCGAGTGCCACAATCCCGTCGCGATCGAGGTTCTCAAAGCGGAAGCCGTACGCTTCGCGCATTCGCCACGCAGTCGCATCCTTCGCCAGCGACGCGCCGTCCGGATATACATGCAAATGCCCGCGTTGCAGGATAAGCTCAGGCGCCCCGATCTCGTTGGCGAGCGTCGCATGCCGTTGCGCCGCGTTCGCGTGCAACGCGCAAAGGCGATCGGCAGCGGCAGTCACTCGCGCCGGTCGCGCTGACGCGAGAAACGCCAACAGCCACGGCATCGCATGCGGCAAATAGCGCAGCGATAGGCGTAGCGGACTATCCGGATCGAGTAACATGCCGGGCACTTGTGCCACGACGCCGGGCAGCGCGAGTGGCACCACTGAAGACGTGCTGATCGCACCCGAATTGCCGAAACTGCAACCACGACCCGGTTCACCGCGGTCTATTAGCGTGACGCGCGCGCCGGCTTTGCGCAATGCGTAGCCGATGCACGCACCGACGATTCCTGCGCCAATAATACCGACCTTCACGTCCCCCGCACTCGCCCGCACTGGTGGCCCTTCACCGGCTATTTCGCGACGATCCCGACTTTCGCCGCGAGTTCGCGCCACTTGCTCACCTCCGAACGCATGAACTGGCTGAATTCCTCCGGTGTGTCACCCACCGGAATGATATTTGAATCCGCAAATGCCTTGCGCACTTCGGGTGACCTGAGCGCCGCTACGACGTCGGCGTTGATCGCGTCGATGATCGGCTTGGGGGTTTTCGCTGGCGCCAGCAATCCGAACCAAGTGCCACCGACGAAACCTGGAAGTCCCGCTTCCGCCATCGTCGGCACATTCGGGAGGTTGGCGTTTCGTTGGGGAGTCGCGACCGCAATGGCCTTCAATTTCCCCGACTTGATATACGGAAGCGTGGCGGCCAAGGTGTCGAACGTGTACTGGACCTGGCCGCCGATGAGACCAAGCAGCGACGGGCTGCTGCCCTGGTAGGGAACGTGTACCGCGTCGATGCCGGCATTGAACTTGAAGAGCTCGCCGAATAGGTGGTTCGACGTGTTGATGCCATACGACGAGTAGTTGACCTTACCCGGGTTCGCGTGCGCATAGTCAATGAGCTCGCGCAGGGTATCGGGCGCAAAGCCGGTATTGGCCACCAGTACGAACGGCACCGTGCCAACCAGCGTGATCGGTGCCAAGTCGGTCACCGGGTCATATTGCATCGTCTTCATCGTGATGGGCGCGATGGACACCTCCGGCGACGCCGCGAACAACAAGGTGTAGCCGTCGGGGTCGGCACGCACGACGGACAACGCCCCGATGGTTCCACCGGCGCCACCATGATTCTCGACGTAAACGCGTTGGCCCAGAGTCTTGCCCAACCGGTCGGCCAGAAGGCGTGCCGCAATGTCGGTGCTGCCTCCGGGCGGATAGGCGACCACGATCTTCACCGGCCGGTTCGGCCACACGGGAGCCTGCGCGTCCACCGCGCCCACCGCGCCCACCGCGAGTACAGTCATCAGGATGCCCATGGCAAAGGTACGTGATCGCATCGTCAGCTCCGAAGTGTCGTGAGAAATTTGAGCGGGTAGTACTTTTCTGCGCGGACTTTAGGCTCTAACATATCGGTGCGCAATAGCGTTTATCGTATTGCAATACCTACGAGGGATTCTGCTCATGTCCAACCCCGTTTCGCGCAGTCCCGTCATCGATGGTCTCGTCTATCTCAGCGATGGCGATCCCTCGCCGCTGCGGGCCGGCGGAGTCACAGCCGCGAATGTCACCGTAACGCACATGTTCTGGGACCTGGAAGCTACGTTCATCGGCATGGGCGAATGGCACAAACGGATTAATGCGCCCAACTCTGGGTGGCGACTCGTGCGTACAGCCGATGACATCCTGACCGCGCGCGACGAAGGCAACGTCGGTCTTATCATGGGTTGGCAGAGCCTGCTTCCATTCGGTGTCCATCTGGAACGCGTCGCCGCATTCCATGCAATGGGCTTGCGAATGGCGCAGCTCACCTACAACGAGGCCAGCGCCGCTGGCGACGGATGCCTCGAGGAACGGGGTGGCGGACTTACTCGGTTCGGACGCCTCGTCATTCCGGAGATGAACCGCGTAGGAGTGGCGATCGATCTCTCACATTGCTGTGACCGCACGGCTTTCGAAGCAGCGCGCGCTTCAACCAAACCTGTGTTTCTTACCCACGCCAACGCGAAAGTGATCGACAACCGGGTTCGCAACAAGCTCGACGACACCATCCGTGCGGTGGCTGATACTGGCGGAGTCATCGGCGTGTCCATACACGGCTTCATGAACTGGGACGGCGATCGCCATCACCCGCCCACGCTCGAGAATTTCGTTCGTCACGTGCGCCACGTCGCGGACCTTGTAGGTGTGGCGCACGTCGGCATTGGCACAGACTTTTCGGCCGTGCGCGATGAGAGCTACGCACAGGCGATCCTAGAAATGTCAAAGGGATCGTATCCGGAGACCGGAGGCGTCTTCGCCGATGCATTTGGCAATACTTCGGCCGGCCGCTATCCGAAGGAAACGCCCACTCCGCGCGACTTCCCACGCATCCTCGATGCATTGCAATCTGGCGGCTTCTCCGCTGCGGACGTCGATGCAATCGGTGGCGGCAATTTCCTGCGCGCATTTCGCGCTGCCTGGGGCTAATGCCCATGGCGCGCCTGTTGACGATCGCCGCGGCACAGACTGCAGGCGTCGAGCAGCCCGGTAGCGACGCGATTGTCGCGGCGGCACACGCGATGCTCGACGAGGCCGGCAAACAGCGCGTACGGTTGCTGACATTTGGCGAGCTCTTCCTTGCACCGTTCTTTGCCAACCGCCTCGAGCAAGACTTCGATCGCTATTTCATGCGCGTCGACGATCCGATTATCGCAGGGCTCATCGACAAGGCACGCGAATTGCGCGTTGCGATGGTGCTGCCCATAGCCGAGCGTGCGACAGCCGGCTACTTCAATACCGCTCTTGTCATCGACGATACCGGGAGAGAGATCGGTCGTTATCGCAAGACGCATATCCCGGCATACTTTCCCAATGCGCAGCCGGGTGGCACTGGAAGCTACGAAAAGTTCTACTTCACGCCGGGCGGCGCACTAAACGTCTTCAACATCGCCGGAACGACGATTGGCGTGCAGATCTGCAATGATCGCCTCTTTCCTGAGGCATCGCGCGTGCTCGCGCTGCGTGGTGCGGAAGTGCTCGTGATGCCGATCTGCTTCTCGACCTATTCCGACCCCGTGCAGCGTGCGGCAATCTGGGAAGTGCCGTTGCGTGCCCGCGCATACGAAAATGGTGCGTTCGTGCTGGCCAGCAATCGCGTCGGTGTCGAAGGGCCGCGCCACCATCTGGGTCGCAGCATGATCGTTGATCCGACGGGTACGATCCTGCGCGAAGCGGGTACCGACGCCCAGGAACTGCTGGTCGCTGAAATCGATCTCGACGATGTCGCCGCGGCGCGCAAGCGATTTCCCTGGTGGCGAGACCGTCGTCCGGAGCTTTATGATGCGCTCGCCCACGTCGGCTGAACGGCCGCAGAGTTTCAGAGGCCGGCCGACAACCTCGCAGGAAGTTTCGTTACTCGACTCGGTCGAGCGCAATCCACTATTCGTGGGTTCGGTCGCCAAGTGCTTCAAGGTTCTCGAAGCCCTCAATGCGGCGGGGCGACCGGTCGCACTGACTGAGCTCGCCGAGCTTGCCGAGACCGAGCGCAGCGCCGTGCAACGCATAACGCACACGCTGAAAGTGCTGGGTTACATCCGCCAGCATCCAACAACGCGCGCGTATTCGCTATCCGGACGCATGCTCGAATTCAGCCACGTCGTACTCGCCACGGATCGCGTACATGCAACAGCATATCCACACCTCCAGCGACTCAGTCGAGCGACCGGCGAGACGGTCAACCTGATGGAACTCGAAGGCGACGATATCGTTTACGTCGCCCGCTTTCCCAGCATTCACGCGGTAAGCGTGGACCTGCACATCGGTTCCCGCTTGCCGGCATTCTGCACCGCAGCGGGCCGCGCGATCCTCGCGCACCTGCCCGAAGCCGACGCGATTGCGCGGCTGGGTGCGGCGAAGCGTACTGCCATGACCGCAAACACGACGACAGGGCTGCAGAGCCTTCAGCGGATATTGTCAGATGTGCGGCGTCTCGGATACGCGCTCAACAACCAGGAAGCCTTCGTCGGCGATATATCAGTCGCCGCCGCGGTCACTGACGTCGCCGGAAACGCGGTCGGCGCCATCAATATCGCCGTGCCGTCCCCACGTTGGAAGCTCGACGATGTCCGGTGCAAGCTGACGCCGAAAGTAATTGCTGTCGCGCGCGAGATTTCGCTGGAACTGGACGTGATTTAACGATTGTCAGCACGCATCTGAACAGGTGCGGCGCATCAACGGGTGACGCGCCGCTGACGCCGCCGCCGCCGCCGCCGCGCAAAACGGCTTGTGTAGAAGTTTGATCGAGGATGGGATGAAACCCCGAGTTAGCGCAGCTCGATCGAGGCAGTTTCTGGCTGATACGATCGAGGACCACTTCGACGACGCGGACCCGAGCCTGGTGCATTGGTTTCTCGACCAGGCGGGTTCGAATGACGTCGAATCCATCGGACGCTTTGTGACTCACATGTGCACTCAGGACCTCACGCAACGACCGTCCAGCACCAATGCCCGACGCTGATCGTCGCTGCAGATGCATAAGCCTTGCACGCTGCCAGCGCGTACGAAGAAATGCGCAGTTACATTGCCGGCGCGTAACTCAATTACTACGACACGACGGGACATAACATTTGCGACGGTTACTTGGATCGTTGTGCCGGGGATTTGCTGACGTTCCTCGCGCAGCATGCCGCAAGCCGCGCGTAATAACCTGAGGAAGTACGATGCCATCGCAGCTTGTTTGCATCAGTTTCGATTTCGACGCGATGTCGGGGATGATTGCCCGTGGCCTTACCAGCCCGACACCGATATCGCGTGGAGAATTTGGAGCGGTCGCCGTCCCGCGGATACTCGACCTGCTGCGTGAATATGGCGTGACGTCAACATGGTTCATTCCTGGCTTCACGCTGGAAACGTATCCGGCGCAATGTACCGCAGTGCTCGAGGCCGGGCACGAGATCGCACATCATGGATGGACGCACGTACCGCCTGCGGATATGAGCGCAGAACAGGAGGAAGAAGGGATCGTACGGGCGAATGAACAAATTCGCCGGCTTTCGGGTCGCCAGGCAGTCGGATATCGCTCGCCGTCATGGGACCTTTCATCGCACTCGATTGCGCTGCTTCGAAAGCACGGATTCCTCTATGACTCGAGCATGATGGGTGACGACTACACGCCCTATCGCGTGCGCCAGGGAGACGTGGTGCAACTCGAACGGCCCTTGCAATTTGGATCCCCGACCCCGCTGATCGAACTGCCAGTGAGCTGGACCCTTGACGATTTTCCCCACTTCGAGTTTCTTCGCACCAAGACCACGTTGATGCCGGGGCTCATGAACGCCGATGCGGTTCTCGAAAACTGGGTCAGTGATTTTCTCTATCTTCACGAGAATTTCGACTGGGGCGTATTGACCTATACGTTTCACCCTTTCGTTATCGGGCGTGGTCACCGGATGCGCATACTCCATAAGTTGCTGGAACGCATCCAGCGGGAAGGCGGCGAGTTCGTCACGATGGAAAACGCTGCTCGCGCGTTTGACAGCCGCTCGCCGTTCAAGGCATAGGAGCCTGCCATGCAACAAGTGCTCAAAACGCGCGACGGACTGAAGTTAGCGTATTACGTGGACGACTTCACGGCGCCCTGGACCAAACCGGAAACGATATTGCTGCTTCATGCCGCAATGGGCAATGCGGCTCGCTGGTTCCGTTGGATGCCTGCACTCGCAGGCCGCTTTCGCGTGGTACGCATGGACTTGCGGGGCCATGGAGCTTCAGAAATTCCCCCTGCGGATGCCGCCTTTTCGCTTGATCAATTGGTTGGCGACGCGCAGGAGCTCCTGGATCAACTGGGTTGCAGTGCCGCGCATGTGGTCGGCAATTCGGCAGGCGGCTACGTTGCACAACAACTCGCCATCCAGCATGGCGAATGCGTGAAAACGCTGGCGCTGTACGGTTCCACTCCGGGACTCAAGCATAGCCAGGCACTGTCCTGGATACCGCGGGTTCAGGAGATCGGCCTTAGGAAGTTCCTGGCAGAGACCATCCACGACCGGTTCGACGCAAATGCGGATCCACATCTCGTCGAATGGTTCATCGACCAGGCCGGTGCGAACGATCCCGCCTTCATCGCACGATTCGTGACGCACATGTGCAGCCACGATTTTATGAATGACTTGAATCGCATCAGGTGCCCGACGCTCATTGTTGCGGCCGGCAGGGAAGCGATCGGCAACGCCAACGCATACGTCGAGATGCAGTCTCGTATCCCGGGCTCCGTTTTAGTGCAATACGATACCGCGGCGCATAACATCTGCGACGGTTATGCCGAACGCTGTGTGGAGGATCTTCTGCGATTCCTTGGAGAGGCACGAGACGATCCACGTTTGCACACTCAGTAAGCGGAGCGACCTCCATCTGCTGGGATGGAAACGCCGGCAACCATCCGGGATTCGTCGGTGCCGAGAAACAGCGCGATGGTGGCAATGTCTTCCGGCTGTTCCATCCAGAACGGATAGCTTCACTTACGTCGCCGTATCCTGACGATCGTGGATCGTGCCAGGCTTTCCAAGAGTCCCGTAATTGCGACGAATGCGCTCGGTGTCGATGCGCCCGGCGCATATGGTGTTTACGCGCACGTTATTCACGGCGCAGGCCCCCGCGAGTGCGCGAGTGGGCGAGGCAATGGCGCCGGTTATCAAGGCCACTTTCCCTCGCATCCGGTCCATCAGCCGGCCCCGGTATTCGAACCGCTGCAGCCCTCGGCGACGGCGTCCCCCCACGGCGACATCACCTCGGTGCACCCGGTGTTCCATTCACCGTCGCGCAGGACGCCGGCCGGACAGGCGAATGCGTAGGGGAAGACCGTGCGACGCGTTGTGACAACCGGAAATTTGCTCCTCAATGCGCCGATGACTCCGCTGCCGAGGCGTATATCGGCGATGACGGTATCGCCGCCGCTCATGTCGATCCTGGGCTGATGAAACGCCTCTTCGAGCGTCTGACCATGGTCCATCATGAACGATGCCAGTTGAAGAACGGCGCCGACGATCTTGCGTCCTCCCGAAGCGCCGAGCGCGAAGCGCCGACCGTCCGCCGCTTCGCCGATCACCGGGCAAAAATTACCGAGGCAGCGCTTGTTGGGTCCCAGAGAATTGGGATGACCTGGTTCGGGTTCGAACCACATGATGCCGTTGTTCATCAGCAACCCGGTCGACGGAGATACGACCCGCGACCCGAACATCGACAGCAGCGTCTGCGTCACTGCACAAAGATTTCCATGGCGATCGACGACACTGAAATGAGTCGTGCAGGAAGGGGCCTCCGGTGATTCGTTGTCGCCAAACTTGCCGAGGCGGTTTCGATAGCCTTCATCGAGCGCGCTGGCGTATGCGAGATAACTCTCGCCTTCCGGGATCGACCCCTTTGGTGTCAGGGTCCGTGCGAGGATCTGCAGGCACGCCGCCAGGGTCGGGCCGCCGGTCATGCCAGGTGCGACGAATACGCGCCCGCCGCGATAGGGTGCTTCGAGGGCATCGACAATACGCGCACGATATGACCCAAGGTCATCCATGGACACGCAACCGCCCTTGGCGCGTATATCGTTGACCAGTGATCGTGCAACGTCGCCAACATAGAACTCTCTGGCCCCGCCCGCGGCGATCTTCCGCAGCGTGTCAGCAACCGTTCTCTGATCGATGCGCCTTTCGGTAAGTGCGGTCCACGCGCCGATCATCGGCCAATGCCCGTCGTCGAGGAACATGGCGGCTGCATCCGGATCGAGCGACAGCGTTCGCGCCGACGACGCCATCAGCAGGCCCGAATACCAGTCTGCCAGCAATCCCTCGTCAGCAAGGTTGATCGCGGGTTGCAACAGTTCTTGCCACGGAATTTGGCCAAAGCGTTCATGCGCAAGTCCCATGCCTGCGACAACGCCCGGTACTGCAATCGCTGCTGCACCATGAACATTGCGGTCACCGACGACGGCTGCCCATGGGAATAGATCGGTGGCCTTGCCCTTCCCCGACAGGGGATAGTCGGCGGGATCGAGGGCCATTGGCGAACGCATGCCGTAGTCAATCGTATATGCCTTCGCATCGTTGGCGCGCCAGATGGTCATCGCACCGCCTGCTGCGGGCCCGCTCATCCAAGGTTCCACAACACCGATGGCAAACGACGTCGCCACGGCGGCGTCGATCGCATCGCCACCCGCCTCGAGGACAGATGCACCCGCTTCGGCGGCACGTCGATGCTGGGCCGCCACGATGCCCCCGCGCGTCGCGACAACACGCTTTCGCACCACCTGGGTATTGGAAAAATTGTCGATCATCCGACGATTCTTTGCTACGGAAGGTTGGTCGCACGGGTTGCGCGATATGCGGCCACTTCCAGGATCTTGGTCATTGCGTGATGGGACGATCAGCTCCGGGCACCGCGTCGATACGCTGCGCCACGTTCAAGGACTCTTGACGTTCGCCCGGTCGATGACCTCCGTCCAAAGATCAATCATGGCGTGCATCTGCCTGGTATGCTCGCGCGGATCGTTGCCTATCGGGCTAAACCCGAGATCATTCAGCTTCTTGATATTGTCCGGATCGTGAAGCGCACGCGCGAAAGCCTTCGAAATCGTATCGAGGACTGTCATGGGCACGCCTGCGGGCGCGTACAGCCCCCAGTAACTGCTGGCATCCACGTCGAGGCCACTCTCGGCAAACGTCGGAACATCGGGCATCGACGAATTGCGCTTCTCACCCGTCACGGCAATCGCCCGAAGTTTTCCACTCTGCACAAGTTGTCTGGCAGAGCTGATGCCACCAAACATCATCTGCACCTGACCACCAAGCACTGCGTTCACGCCGGGGCTGGTGCCGTTGTATGGGACGTGTTGAATATCCACGCCGGCCTTGAGCTTGAAAAGCTCTCCGGCAAGGTGCGGTCCCGAGCCGATGCCTCCCGACCCGAAGTTGAGTTTCCCCGGCTCGGATTTCGCGAGTGCAATGAGTTCCTTCAGGTTTTTAGGTGGAAACGCGGGATTGACCAGGAGGATAATCGGCGCCGAAGCCAACATCGTCACGCCCTGCAGACTCTTGACGGTGTCGTAAGGCAGCTTGGTTTTGTACAGTCCAGGGTTTATTAATGTGGCGGAGTCGGCGGCGAGAAGGGTATAGCCATCCGGCTTCGACCGGACGACTTGCTCCGTACCGATCATCGTGGCCGCACCCGGCTTGTTGTCGACGATGATTCCCTGGCCCAGAATTTTGCTCGCCATCGGCGCAAGGATGCGAACCAGAATATCGGTGCCTCCGCCGGGTGCGTAGGGCGTGACTATCGTGATGGGGTGATCGGGAAATCCTTGCGCCGTGGTGGCTTCGCTTGCAACGACGAGCGCAGCCGCGATCAGGATCACTGTTGCCGTGGCGACACTTTTCATCGAATCTCCTATCGATACATCCTTCGCAAATCGATACCGTCATCGAAGCGGAGGACATGTCTGAACGGGCGAGGATATCGTCGGCAGCGACGTAATGCAAACGGCGCGTATCTGACGCCGACGCATGCGAAATGCGTTTGCGCCATCGGCGATCCTGCATTGATGTGACGCCACGTGCGCCACTGCCGCATATTCATGACCGCGCTGGCACCGCGCGGTCATGCCAGGTTCTTCAGCCGCAGGTGAAGCCGGGCCATCAGGCGTCGCGCCTGCTCGATATCGTCGAGCGGTATGTCGTGCATCACTTCCTTGCGCAAGTGGGCGGCAACGCGCCACATCTGCTCCGACAATTGCTCCCCCTTTGGCGTCAGGCGGACGGTCCTGACCCGGCGGTCCGTGGCGGCATGCCGCTCAACCAATTGCTCGCGTTCGAGAAAGTCGACCAGACGCACGATGCTCGGCCCTGCGACGCCGAGTCCCTCCGCAAGCTCGGTCTGGTTCGGCGCACCGAGCCTGCGCACCAGCGCCAGCAACATCCACGTCGCCCGCGACAGACCTAGCGGCCGCAGGCGGCGATCGAGCGCCTTGTGCCAGTCATGGGACAGTCTGTGCAGCCAGAAGTTAAAGTCCTCGGCGCCTTCAGAAAGTGGATTCAATATTAATCATTAGGTTACTAATGGTTAATATTGACCTGTAAATCGGTCGATTGCAAGTCGTCAGGCATTCGACGCCATGTAGATCGCGTTTAATGGGGCAATCATGAAGTAAGTGGCCACTCCCATATACCTGCGCGTAAGCCGGCGCCTGTCAAGCCACCGGATTACGCCAGACACCGCCTCACATCAGTGAAATCATCGCGTCGCCGAAGCCGGAGCAGGACACCTGCTTCGCGCCCGGCATCAGGCGCGCAAAATCGTAAGTCACCGTCTTCGCGAGGATGGCCTTTTCGATCGAGCGGTTGATCACGTCGGCCGCCTCTTTCCAGCCCATGTGCACCAGCATCATTTCCGCGGACAGGATTTCCGAGCCGGGATTGACGTAGTCCTTGCCGGCGTATTTGGGCGCGGTGCCGTGGGTCGCCTCGAACACCGCCACCGTATCGGACATGTTCGCGCCGGGGGCGATGCCGATGCCGCCAACCTGCGCCGCCAACGCGTCGGATATAAAGTCGCCGTTGAGGTTCAACGTGGCGATCACGTCGTATTCCCCCGGCCGCAGGATGATCTGCTGCAGGAACGCGTCAGCGATCACGTCCTTGACCACGATGTCGCGCCCGGTCTTCGGATTCTTGAACGAGCACCACGGTCCGCCATCGATCTCCTTGGCGCCGAACTCGTTCTGCGCCAGCGCATAGCCCCAGTCGCGGAACGCGCCTTCAGTGAACTTCATGATGTTGCCCTTGTGTACCAGCGTCATCGACCTGCGGTCGTTGTCGATCGTGTACTGGATCGCGCGCCGCACCAGGCGCTCGGTGCCTTCGCGCGACACCGGCTTGATGCCGATTCCCGAGGTCGCGGGAAAACGGATCTTC
>JBDTJK010000369.1:0-3893 GCA_039935875.1 Casimicrobiaceae bacterium | reverse complement strand
CCCGGTGATCGGCATCTGCAACACCTGGTCCGAGCTGACGCCGTGCAACTCGCATTTCCGCACGCTTGCGGAGCACGTTCGATGGGGCGTGCTGGATGCCGGCGGCTTTCCGCTCGAGTTCCCGGTGCTGTCGCTCGGCGAGACGATGATGCGGCCGACGGCGATGCTGTTCCGCAATCTTGCGTCGATGGATGTCGAGGAGGCGATCCGCGCCAATCCGCTCGATGGCGTGGTGTTGCTGATGGGATGCGACAAGACCACCCCATCGCTGTTGATGGGCGCCGCCAGCGTCGACATTCCGACGATTGGCGTATCGGGCGGTCCGATGCTGCGCGGCATCCACTGCGGCGTGCCGATCGGCTCCGGAACCAACACCATCTCGATGAGCGAGCAATTGCGCTCGGGGCAGATCACGCTCGACGAGTTCCATGAAGCGGAAGCGGACATGCACCGCTCGCACGGCCACTGCATGACGATGGGCACGGCGTCGACAATGGCGTGCATGGTCGAGGCGCTCGGCGTCGGCCTGCCGGGAAATGCCGCCGTGCCTGCGGTGGACGCGCGGCGCAACCTGCTGGCGCGCGAGGCCGGCAGGCGCATCGTGCAGATGGTGCGTGACGATATCTTGCTGTCGCACATTCTCACCCGTGACGCGTTCGAGAATGCGATCCGCGTCAACGCTGGCATCGGCGGCTCGACCAATGCGGTCGTGCACCTGATCGCGATCGCGCGCCGCGTCGGCATCGAGCTCGACCTCGACGATTGGGATCGCCTCGGGCGCGACCTGTGCTGCCTGGTGGACCTGATGCCGTCCGGCAAGTACCTGATGGAAGACTTCTTCGAAGCGGGCGGATTGCCGGTGGTGATTCGCGAGCTCACCGAGCACAAGCTGCTGCATGTTGACGCGATGACGGTCAACGGTCGCACGCTCGGGCAGAACAACGCACAGGCCGCCTGCTACAAGCGCGACGTGATCCATGCCTACGATTCGCCATTCAAGCGCGATGCCGGCATCGCAGTGCTGCGCGGCAACCTGGCGCCTGACGGCGCGATCATCAAGCCGTCGGCGGCGTCGCCGCATTTGTTGCAACACACGGGCCGCGCGGTGGTGTTCGAATCGATCGAGGATCTGCATGCGAGGATCAACGACGACGCGCTCGACATCGACGAGAACTCGGTGATGGTGCTGAAGTACTGTGGACCGAAGGGCTATCCGGGCATGGCCGAGGTCGGCAACATGCCGCTGCCGCCGAAGCTGCTGAAGCGCGGCATCACCGATGTGGTGCGCATTTCCGATGCACGCATGTCGGGAACCGCCTATGGCACCGTCGTGCTGCACGCGGCGCCGGAAGCCGCCGCCGGCGGCCCGCTGGCGCTGGTGCAAAACGGCGACATGATCACGCTGGATGTCGCGGCACGCAAGCTGCATCTCGATGTCGACGACGCCAAGCTCGCGCGGCGGCGCGCGGCGTGGCAGCCGCCGCCATCGCATGGCGAGCGCGGCTACGTCAAGTTGTACGTCGACCATGTGCTGCAAGCCAATGAAGGCGCCGACTTCGACTTCCTCGTCGGGCGCAGTGGCGCCGCGGTGCCCCGCGACAATCACTGAAGGTCGCGCCATGCGTGAGAAAACCCTGCCGACCGCCAGCTCGCCGCGCCCGCTGTCGGGCATCGTGCCCGTCGCGCCGACGCCGTTCACCGCCGACGGCTCGCTCGACCTCGACGGTCAGCGCCGCGTCCTCGATTGCATGATCGACCAGGGCGTCGACGGCATCTGCATCCTCGCCAACTATTCCGAGCAGTTCCTGTTGTCCGACGCCGAGCGCCAGACGTTGACGGTGCTGTGCCTCGAGCACGTTGGCGGACGCGTGCCGGTGGTCGTCACCTGCAGTCACTTCAGCACGCAGGTCGCTGCCGCGCGTGCACGCGACGCGCGCGCGCTCGGCGCGGCGATGATCATGCTGATGCCGCCCTATCACGGCACCGGGCTGCGCGCGGACGAGGCCGCGATGATCGAGCACTTCGCGCGCATCGCCGAAGCCGGCGGACTGCCGATCATGCTGCAGGATGCGCCGCTGTCCGGCGTGCAGCTCAGCGTCGCCATGCTCGTACGGCTCGCGCAAGCGGTGCCCGCGGTGCGCTACTTCAAGCTCGAAGTCGCCGGCACCGCCGCCAAGCTGCGCAACCTGATCGAGGCGGGGGGCGACGCGATCGCTGGACCGTTCGACGGTGAGGAGTCGATCACGCTGATGGCCGATCTGGATGCAGGTGCGACCGGAACGATGTCGAGCGCGCTATTGCCCGACCTGATCCGTCCGGTGCTGGTCGAGCATCGCACCGGCAATCGCAAGGAGGCCGCACGGCTGTATGCGCAGGTCCTCCCGCTGATCAACTACGAAAACCGCCAGTGCGGGCTGCGCGCGACCAAAGCAGTGATGATGGCGGGCGGCGTCATCGCCAGCGACGCAGTGCGCCATCCGTTGGAGCCGTTGCACCCAGCGGCTCGCGAGGGGTTGCTCGAACTCGCGGCCGAGGCCAATCCGCTGGCGTTGCGCTGGGGCTGCTGACGCCGCCCGCTCAGGCGGCAAGCTCGCTAGCGGCCGCGCAGCAATTTTGCCAGCGCGGCCCTCAGCGGACCCTGAGGCAGATTGTCGCGAAGCCCCGCCAGTGCTGGGCTCGCCTCTGCAGCCCATTGAATCGTCACGGATTTGCGCCGCACCTCGGGCGAATGGCGCGGTTGCACGACGACTTTGATCGCCGTAAACTCCCACCCCTCCTGCGCGAGCGCCGCCAACAGAGCGGCGCCACGCTGGCGTAGGACGGCGGCGAAGGCGCCGCTGGGGGCAGACAAGCGCAGTTCGCCGGGTTCGGCGTCGGCAATGGCAATGTCGGCAGCAAGGTTGCGCGGAAGCGCGCGGCGCACCACGCCGAGGATGGCCTGGTCGCGCGCGTGCCGGCGCCGCCAATCGGCGAGTTGCGGATCGCCGGCAATGACGCGCGCCATCGTCAGCAGTGGCGAATTGCGTGACACGAGCGATGCTCGGGAAAGCCCGGAGGAATCGGGAAGTGAACATCATACTGGTGACGGGCGCCAATGCGCGCGCGAAGACGGTCACGCTGGATTGGCGCCACTGGGCCGTCGGTGGCTTCGTGCTGTGCGTCGTGTTCGTGGTGTTCACGCTGATGTTCAATTTCCTGACACTCAAATGGGCGGCAGCGGTGCATCACCCGTGGCTGCAGGCGATCGTGCTGGCCGACCAGCGCGCCGACGCCCAGCGCAACCTTGAAAAGGTGCAGGGCCACCTGAATGCAATGGCGATGCACCTCGGCGAATTGCAGGCCCAGGTTTCGCGGCTCGATGGATTGGGCGAGCGGCTTGCCAAGAGCGCCGGCTTGAAGCCGCAGGAGCTGCCGTCGCTGACGCCGCAGGATTCGATCCCGGGACGCGGCGGCCCGGTGTCGTCGTTGCCGTCGCGCAGCTTCACCGAAGACGAATTCGAAAAAATGTTGGCCAAGCTCACCGAGCAGGTGGACCTGCGCGCCGACCAGTACGGGGTTCTCGAGGCGCTGCTGGTGCAGGACTCGGCCAATCGCAAGTTCCTCCCCACAATGCAGCCGATCGCGGACGGCTGGTATTCATCCAATTTCGGCTATCGGATCGATCCCTTCACGGGAATGCGCACATTTCATGAAGGAATCGACTTCCCCGCCACCCGCGGAACCATGATCACCGCAGCGGCCAGCGGCAAGGTCGTGTTCGCAGGGGTGAACCCCGAATATGGTAAAATGGTCGATATAGATCATGGCAATGGACTCGTGACGCGCTATGCCCACGCATCCGAGCTTCTGGTCAGGGAAGGCGATCTGGTGCTGCGTGGGCAGGCGATCGCCAG
>JBDTJK010000368.1:0-4828 GCA_039935875.1 Casimicrobiaceae bacterium | reverse complement strand
ACAAGCGCGCGTTCGAGATGCTGGTCATGAAATACCAGCGCAAGCTGGGCAGGCTGCTGTCGCGGCTTGTGCGCGATCCGGCGGAGGTCGAGGACGTGACGCAGGAGGCATTTATCAAGGCGTATCGTGCGTTGCCCGGTTTTCGCGGCGACAGCGCGTTCTACACCTGGCTGTACCGGATCGGCATCAACACCGCCAAGAATTATCTGGTTGCGCTGGGGCGCCGTGCGCCGACGTCGACCAGCTTCGACAACGAGGAGGCGGAGTCTTTCGAGGACGCCGAAGCGTTGCGCGACTCGGCGACACCCGAAAGCGAATTGATCGGCAAGGAAATAGGCAACACCGTGAACCGCGCGATGGAGGCGCTGCCGGAGGACCTGCGTACCGCAATAACGCTGCGCGAGATCGAAGGCTTGAGCTATGAAGAGATTGCAGGTGTGATGAACTGCCCAATCGGCACGGTGCGCTCGCGGATCTTTCGCGCGCGCGAGGCAATCGCCGCCGAACTGCGCCCGCTGCTCGGGACCGACGAAAATCGGAGATGGTGATGAACGAACAGATTTCCCGCTTGATGGACGGCGACGCCGACGAGACCGAGCTTGCACGCATCTGCGGCGCATGCGCCGACGGCGAAACAATGGCCACGTGGGTCTGCTATCACGTGATCGGCGACGCGCTGCGCGGCTCGCGCACGCTGTCGCCCGGGTTTGCGAGCCGCTTCGCGGTTTCGCTCGACAGCGAGCCGACCGTCGTCGCACCGCGTCCGCGCCTCACGCATCGCCTCGGCGTCAGCTGGGCGATCGCCGCCACGGTTGCGGCGGTCGCTGTCGTCGGCTGTACCGCAGTGTCGCTGACGGACGCACCCACCACGGCGCTCGCCCGCGCACGCGCCGCAAGCGACGTGCATGCCGCCGAGTTGCGCCAGCAGACGGTGCCCGCGGACTACCTGCTTGCGCACCAGGAGTACTCGCCGGCAACCGCAATGCAGGGCGTCGGACCGTATCTGCGCGCGGTTTCGGTGCCCGCTGGCGACGCACAGCGCTAACCGATGCGCGCAGTGGCCGTCTCCGTTGAATTCCTGCGCAGCACCCGGCGTGGTGACGCGACCTGTCATCCGCAACGCGGCGGCCGTGGGCGACGAGCGCATGTCGCGCGCAGCGTGATCCACGCGCGGTTTGCGAACCTGGCCGCGTTGTCGCTGGCGGCATGCCTGCTCGGCGGTGCTCCGTGGGCGCGTGCCGACGATGTGTCGGCGTGGCTTGCACGCGCGGCCAATGCGGCGCGTGCGCAAAACTACGTAGGCACGATCGTCTACCAGCACGGTGGGCATGTGGAAACCTCGCGGCTCGCGCACATCTACGACAACGGCGAGGAGTTCGACCGCCTGGTGAGCCTCGACGGACCGGCGCGCGAAGTGATTCGCAGCGCGGGCGAAGTCCGCTGCTATTACCCGGACGCCAAGTTGGTGCGCGTCGAGCCGCGCACCATTCGCAACGTGTTTCCGTCGCTGTCGTCCGAGCAGCAGCAGGCGCTCGCGCAGTATTACGACTTTCGCAAGGCCGAGAGCGCGCGCATCGCCGGCTACGACGCGCAGGCATGGGTGTTCGAGCCCAAGGACGGACTGCGCTACGGGCACAAGTTCTGGGCGGAAAACTCGACCGGATTGTTGCTCAAGGCACGCGTGCTGGGCGAGGGCGGCGCGATCGTCGAGCAATTCGCGTTCATGGACATCACCATCGGCGGCAGTGTCGACCCCGCGCTGGTCAAGCCGACATGGGCGTCGACGCCGCCCGACTGGACGCTGCGCGAAGGCAGCTCCGGCGAGACCATGGCGCGCGACACCGGCTGGGTGGTCACCCGCTTGCCGCCCGGATTCGTCAAGATCATGGAAGGCTTCCGCCGCTTGCGCGGCAAGCCCGACCTGGTGGCGCACCTCGTGTTTTCCGACGGACTGGTCGCCGTCAGCGTGTTCGTGCAGCCGGTGACCTCGGCGCCCACCCACGTCGGCTTCAGCCAGCAGGGCGGCGTCAACGTCTTCAGCGTGCGCCAGGACGACAATCTCGTCACGGCGCTCGGCGAGGTTCCCCCATCGACGGTGCGGCAGATCGCATCGTCGGTCACGCACCATTGAAGCGCGCGGCACCGCTACAATCTATCCGGCGCGTACCCGAATTCCCGAGGAGAGGCCTCCGATGTCCCGATTTGCATCACGTTCCCGATTCGCCGCCTATGCGGTCGTTGCGGCCGCACTCGTGCTGGTGGCCAACGTCGCCTGCGCGCAGGCGCGTGCGGCAGGGCTACCCGATTTCACCGAGCTGTATGAAAAGCAGGGGCCGACGGTGGTGTCGATCGACGTCACGCAAAAGATTCGCCGCAGCTCGCGCGCACTGCCCGACGTGCCCGAAGACGATCCCTTCTACGAGTTCTTCAAGCGTTTCGGACCGCAATTGCGGCGCGGACCCGAACAGGAATTTTCGCAGGCCGCAGGTTCGGGCTTCATCATCGCCAGCGATGGCTACATCGTCACCAACGCGCATGTCGTCGATGGCGCCGACGAAGTCAAGGTCACGTTGACCGACAAGCGCGAATACACGGCCAAGGTGATCGGCGCCGACAAGCGCAGCGACATCGCACTGATCAAGATCGACGCGGCCAACCTGCCAAAGGTCTCGATCGGCGATCCCGACAAGCTCAAGGTCGGTGAATGGGTCGTCGCGATCGGCAAGCCGTTCGGCCTCGAGAACACGATGACCGCGGGCATTGTCAGCGCCAAGGGCCGCGACCTGCCGCAGGAGAACCTGGTGCCGTTCATCCAGACCGACGTGGCGATCAATCCAGGCAATTCGGGCGGGCCGCTGTTCAACATGCGTGGCGAAGTGATCGGCGTCAATTCGCTGATTTTCTCGCGCACCGGCGGCTTCATGGGTCTCGCGTTCGCGATCCCGATCGACGTTGCGATGAACACCGCGTCGCAGTTGAAAGAAAAGGGCCGCGTGACGCGCGGACGCATCGGTGTCGGCATCCAGGAAGTGACCAAGGACGTCGCGGAGTCGCTCAACTTGAAGCAGAGCGTCGGCGCGCTGGTGGGTTCGGTGGAAAAGGGCGGCCCCGCGGACAAGGCCGGGATCGAGGCCGGCGACGTGATTGCCAAAGTCGATGGACGCGACGTGCGTGCTAGCGCCGACCTGCCGCGCATCATCAGCGCCGTGCGCCCGGGAACCAAGATCACGATTACAGTCCTGCGCCGCAATGTGCCAAAGGACCTGGTCGTCACTGTCACCGAACTGAAGGACGACAGCGATACACCGAACAAGCGGTCCGCCGGTTCGACGCCGAAGGACAGGGCGAAACCGAATCGCATGGGCCTCGTCCTGTCGGACCTGACCGACGACCAGAAGAAAGAGCTCGAGGTGAAGAGCGGCGTCGGTGTCGAATCGATCGCCGGGGATCTGCGTGCCAACGTGCAGCCGGGCGACGTGATCCTCGCAGTGATCAGCCGCGGCACGCCAACCGAAGCGAAGAGTGCCGCGCAGTTGAACGACCTGTTCGCCAAGCTCGACAAGACAGCTCCGGTGACGCTGCAGTTGAAGCGCGGCGACAACCAGTTCTTCGCCACGCTGCGACCGTTGGCACCCCAGAGCGAGTGACCGGCGACGACGCCTCGGCCTTCCCGCGCATGGGGCGGGCGCCCGAGCGCCGGCTCACGTTGGTGGTGCGCGCGTATTGCCACTTGTGTGACGATATGCGCACGGCACTGATGCCGCTTATCGCCAAGCGCGGCATCGAACTCGTCGAACTCGATGTGGACGACGACCCGCAGTTGACGGAGCGTTTCGGCGACCTGGTGCCCGTGTTGCTGGCCGGCGACGCGGACAGTGGACGGGAGTTGTGCCACTACGTGCTCGATCCGCAACGGGTCCGCGATGCGCTGTAGCCGCCCGCCCCTCCGCACAGCTGCTTCGGCGGCCTCGCTAAAAGCGCGAAAATGCGCTAAAATTCAACGAGTTTAAGTCGCCTTGCGTGCGTTTGCCGTGATGCGTGCGTCGAGGTATGCCGCAATTACCCGGGATCAAGGGCGCCGCAGGTGCCCTTTTTTGTTCCCGCATCTGCAATCCAAACCGGAAAAGAAGTCCCGCCTTGAAGCATATCCGCAACTTCTCGATCATCGCGCACATCGACCATGGCAAGTCGACGCTGGCCGATCGCTTCATCCAGCGCTGCGGCGGACTCGCCGCCCGCGAGATGAGCGAACAGGTGCTCGACTCGATGGACCTTGAGCGCGAACGCGGGATCACGATCAAGGCGCAGACGGCGGCGCTCGAGTACGTTGCGCGCGATGGCCAGCGCTACAACCTCAACATGATCGACACGCCCGGACATGTCGACTTCGCCTACGAGGTCTCGCGATCGCTCGCCGCATGCGAGGGTGCGCTGCTGGTGGTCGACGCGTCGCAAGGCGTCGAGGCGCAGACGGTCGCCAACTGCTACACGGCAATCGAACTCGGCGTCGAAGTGCTGCCCGTGCTGAACAAGATCGACCTGCCTTCGGCGGAGCCGGAGCGCGTGATCGACGAGATCGAGGACATCATCGGCATCGACGCGACTGACGCCGTGCGGGCGAGTGCCAAGAACGGCGTCGGCATCGAGGAGATCCTCGAGTCGGTGATCGCGCGCGTGCCGCCGCCGAAGGGGGATCCCGCCGCGCCGCTGACCGCATTGATCATCGACTCGTGGTTCGACAACTACGTCGGCGTGGTGATGCTGGTGCGCGTGATTGACGGCGTGCTGCGGCCGCGCGACAAGATCCTGCTGATGGCCGGCGGATCGA
>JBDTJK010000367.1:0-2823 GCA_039935875.1 Casimicrobiaceae bacterium | reverse complement strand
GCGAACCAGGCCAATTGGGAGCGCATCGCCGATGTGCTCGGCCATCCGCAATGGCGCAGCGATCCGCGCTACGCCACCAATTCCGCGCGCATGCAGCATCTCGATGCGCTGGTGGAGGCGATCAACGCCGTGCTGGCCACCGGCACGAAAGCGCAATGGATCGAGGCGTTCGATGCAGCAGGCGTGCCGGTGGGTCCCGTGCATACGATCGGCGAGGCGTTGACGCATCCGCAGACACTGGCAAGAGGCATGGTCGTCGATCTCGTGCATCCGATGGCGGGTGCGACGAAGGCGCTGGGATGTCCGGTGCATTTTTCAGCAACCCCCACCCGCGTAACGCGGCCCGCGCCGCTGCTCGGCGAGCACACGCGCGAAATGCTGCGCGAGCATGGCTACGACGATCGCGAAATCGACGAGCTGGTGGCCGAAGGCGTCGTGGAGGAGGGCACGGCGACACGTTCGCAGCCAGGTCAGGCGGAAACGCCAGGTCCCCAGGCCTCTTGACCCTGGACTACCTCCGCCGCGAGCGCCGCCGGCGCAGCCAGGACGAGAGACGTCTAACCGCGATAAAGCGGCCGACCATGCTGCGCGGCGAGCACGGCGGCACAGCCCGGGCAAAGGCGGCGACAGGTACACGCACGGCGAGCGGACCCCTGCGCCGCGACCCGTGCTCGACCGGTGATCGTGTCGGCTGCCGGGTCGTCGGCTTCTCGAGACGGCGTGGCTGCCAGACTTACCGGCGGGGATGCGACTTGTCCATTGCGAACGCGATGCATATTCAGATGTTCCGCTTGCAGCCGTTGTGCTGGAACCCGTTTCCGGCGAGCATGGCGTTGCAGGTCATCGACATCGCGCATCTTACGCAATGGCGGCGACTTCGAACGATTCGCGCCGGCCGTCGCGCCGTTGCTCGACCATCGTCTCAAACGCCGATTCCATGTGACGCGCGGTTGTCTTCGCGTCGAACAGCGGGCTTTCGCCCCGGGCGCGCATCAACCTGTCGCGCAGCCTCGCGCGACGCGGCGGATCCGCCGCCAGCGCGACGGCCAGCGCGACATAGCCATCGACGTCGGTGGCAACCAATTCCGCAACGTCTGCTGCATGGACCAGGCTCGCACCGACTCGACCGGCAAAGGTCTCGCCAAGCCACGTGACCACCGGACATCCCATCCACAGCGCGTCGCTTGCCGTGGTGTGCGCGTTATAGGGCCAGGTATCGAGAAAGACGTCCGCGTGGCCATAAAGCGCGAGATAGCCGGCTTGGGCGCGGCGATTGGCGAAGACGATTCGCGGCCGCGCGACACCGCGGCTGCCGAGTTCGCGAATGACGTTGGCGATCACCGGATCGTCATCGCCACGCGCCAGCAGCCACAGTTGCGAGCGCGGTGTCGCCGCCAGCACTTGCGCCCAGGCGTCGAATACCGGCGCGTTGAATTTCCATGGCGCGTTGAAACCAGCGAAGACGACGCTGTCTGCATCGAGGCCAAGGCTTTCGCGTGAAGGCGTGCCGGAGGCCGAGCGCGACCGGTCGTTGGGCTGGTAGCAATGCGGGAGCCACGCCAGCGCCTCCGCGTAATCGGGTTGATGCGATTCGGGAACGACGGTCTTGTCAGCCACCAGATAGTCGATGAAAGGCGATGCGAGCGTTCCAGGGTAGCCGATCCAGTGCACCTGCACGGGGGCAGGCCGCAACGCGAGCGCGCGGGTGGCCGCACCTTCGGTATAGCCCTTGAGATCGACCAGCACGTCGAGCCGGTCCTGCGCGATGCGCGCCGCCACCCGTTGCGGCTGTCGCGCGCGGATGTCCACGAAGTGCTCGCACGCGGCCGCGATTCGCGTGCGCATCGCGCTGGCATCGAAGGGACCCGTCGAGTAGGCGAAGACCTCGAAGCGGCTTCGATCGTGGTGTTCGAGCACGCCCGCCAGCAGTACCGCGGTCGGATGGTCGTAGAAGTCGCCGGACAGGTAGCCGATGCGCAGCCGCCGTTGCATGGCCACGTTCGTGGCCGGACTGGCCGCCGCCACCAACGCCGACGGTTGCGCCGCCCCGTCGACAAATCCTTGCGCCCAGGTCTGCGCACATTGCCGTTGCTGCGCCCGGCTGGAAGGGTCGGAAAGCAGCGAGAAGGGGGTCAGTAGCGGCGTTTGCTCGGCAACGCCTTGAAGGAACTGTCGCTGCAGAGCGGCAAGATCGCGCCAATCGAGCATCTGCTTGCGGCAATACAGAAGCTGCGAGAGCGCCGCGCCGTTGCGTGGCTCGATCGCCAGCACACGCGAATAGGCGTCCGACGCACCTGCCAGTTCGCCGCTGCGGCTCGCCAGCCAGCCTTCCTCCATCAGCAACGCTACGTGCCGCGGATGGCGGCGCAGCCCTTCGGCGAGCGTTGCACGTGCATCCGCAAGGTCACCGCATTCGGCTGCGAGTTCGGCCGCAACACCGGCGGCCGCTGCATTCGCCGGGTCGAGTTCGAGCGCACGCGTCGCGGCGTTGCGCGCGGCGCCGGCCTGACCGTCGGCCTGCAGCGCAAGTGCGAGGTTGAACCATGCCGACACGTTCGGCGGATCCAGCGTCGTCGCCCGGCGCGCGCAGCTTGCGGCCGCAGGAGGGTCATCGAGCGATAGTAACAAGCTGCTCGAATCTACATTAATTTCAACATCCAATGGATTGATAGAAATAGCATTGTTTATTTCTGTCTGCGCAGTCCCAGGGTCGTTAAGCTGGATGTGGACCTGTGCAAGCGTCAGCCACGTCGCCGCATCCCTCGGGTCGAGCGCCAGCGCGCGCGCAAGCTCCAGCGCGGCTTCGCGATAATGCCCGGCATC
>JBDTJK010000366.1:0-3220 GCA_039935875.1 Casimicrobiaceae bacterium | reverse complement strand
CGCTGGACGCCGTCTCCGACCGCGATTTCGCGATCGAATTCGCATCGGCGGCCACGCTGGTGATGGTGCACCTGTCGCGCTTCGCCGAGGAGCTCGTGCTGTGGTCCAATCCGCGCTTCGGCTTCGTTGTCATTGCCGATCGTTTCTGCACCGGCAGCTCGATCATGCCGCAGAAGAAGAATCCCGACGTCGCCGAGCTGGTGCGCGGCAAGAGTGCGCGCGTCGCCGGCCACCTCGCCGCGCTGGTGCTGCTGATGAAGGGACAGCCGCTCGCCTACAACAAGGACAACCAGGAAGACAAGGAACCGTTGTTCGACATCGTCGACACGCTTGGCGACTGCCTGGCGATCGTCACCGACCTGGTGGCGAGCGGACTCGCGGCGGTCCCCCAGCGGATGCGTGCGGCGGCGCGGGAGGGTCACGCAACGGCGACCGACTTCGCCGACTACCTGGTGCGCCACGGACTGCCGTTTCGCGATGCGCACGAGGCGGTCGCACGAGCGGTGCGCCATGCCGAGTCGCGCGGCGTCGACCTGTGCGACCTGCCGCTGGCCGAGCTGCGCGAGTTCGCGCCGGTCACCGGTGACGACGTGTATCCGCTGCTGACGCTGGAGGGCTCGGTTGCGAGCCGCGATCATGAAGGCGGCACCGCACCCGCGCGTGTGCGTGCTGCTGCACAATCCGCGCTGGACGCGCTCGACAGCGAAGGCGCTGCCACCGGCGCGCTGGCTGGCGTCAATCCCCAACCTGTTGCAAAGGACTCCTTGCCATGAGTGACAAATCCGCTGCCGGCATCCCTGCCCGCGTGGCATTTCTCGGCCTCGGCGTCATGGGCTTTCCGATGGCGGGCCACCTGGCGCGCGCAGGCTATGCCGTCACCGTGTACAACCGCAACCGCGACAAGGCCGCCAAGTGGGTTGCCACGCACGGCGGCAACAGCGCGGCGACACCGGCCGCGGCCGCCGACGGCGCCGAGCTGGTGATGATGTGCGTCGGCAACGACGACGACGTGCGCGCCGTCGCCAGCGGCCAGGACGGTGCACTCGGCGGCATGCGTCGCGGCGCAATACTCATCGACCACACGACCGCATCGGCCGACGTCGCGCGCGAAATGCACGCCGCCGCAGCCGCCCGCGGAGTCGGCTTCCTCGATGCACCGGTCTCCGGCGGCCAGGCGGGTGCCGAGAACGGCAAGCTGACGGTGATGGTGGGCGGGGATGCGGCGACGTTCGCGCGTGCCGAAGCGGCGATGACGCATTACGGCCGCGCAGTGACGCTGATGGGCGGTCCGGGCAGCGGCCAGCTGACCAAGATGGTCAACCAGATCTGCATCGCGGGCCTGGTCCAGGCGCTGTCCGAGGGCATCGCGTTCGCCCAGCGCGCGGGTCTCGACGCCGAGCGCGTGCTGGACGTGATCAGCAAAGGCGCCGCGCAATCGTGGCAGATGGAAAATCGCGGCAAGACCATGGTCGCGGGCAAGTTCGACTACGGCTTCGCCGTGGACTGGATGCGCAAGGACTTGGGCATCTGCCTCGACGAGGCGCGCAGCAATGGCGCCGCGCTGCCCGTCACCGCGATCGTCGACCAGTTCTACAACCGGGTGCAGGCCGCGGGCGGCAATCGCTTCGACACGTCGAGCCTGATCACGCTGCTGCGTGACCGCTGAGCACTCATGGCGTCCGTCGCAACGTCGCATGCTGTGCGCCGACGCGTGATGCGTCGGCGGGCCGCCGCGCTGGCATGCGTCGCGTGGGCACTGGCCACGTCCGCGCTGGCGGAAGTTGCGTCGACCAATGGATGGATGCGGCCGACACACGCTGGCGACGCCTCCGCCGACGCCTATGTCGACCTGCAGGCGGATGGCGAAGAGACCCTGATTGGTGTCACCACGCCGATCGCGCAGACGGTCGAGCTTGTCGCGGGTGGCGTCGAAAATGGCGAATACCGCACGCGCGTCGTCGGCTCGTTCGCGCTGGCAGCGCACGCGAAACTGCGCTTCGCGCGCTACGGCAACGTGCTGCGCCTGCGGGGCATCACCCATGCTGCTATCGTGGGCGACAGCGTGCGCATCGAGCTCGTGCTGCGCGACGACCACGGCCGGCGGCACACTGCGAACGCCGACATCGTGGTGCGCGGCCTGTCGCTGCCCGCACGCAAGGAATTGCCGCGCTAGCTTACGTACCCGGCGTCGGCGTTGATCAGCACGATCCTCGTTTCGATCACCGCCGTCTTGGCGAGCATGATCGTCGCCGAGCAGTATTTTTCCTTGGACAGCGCGACCGCACGCTCGACCGCGCGCGCATCCAGCCCGCGCCCGGTGACGGTGAATGTGAAGACGATGCGCGTGAATACCTTGGGATCGGTCTCTGCCCGATCAGCTTCGGCGTCGACGATGCAGCCCACGACCTGCTGGCGCGCCTTGCGCAGGATCAGCACCACGTCGAACGCGCTACACGCGGCGGCACCCGTCAGCAGCATTTCCATCGGCCGCATGCCGGCGTTGTGGCCGCCGTGCTCGGGCGCGCCGTCGAGAGTCACCGAGTGTCCACTGCCGCTGGTGCCGATGAAGCGGACGTCGCCGTCCCAACGCACGTTGGTTTTCATTTGGTAGATTTCATAGTAAGCACCCACTTCGTATACAGCGGAGATCACGAAAATTGATGGCCCGCATCGCAAAGCACAATTGGCATGCTGCGCTGCAATATGACAGCATCTGCATGTCTGCGGTCAAGGAGCAACTCCTTGACGCAGTCCATTCCTCCATCTCCTCCGTTGGCGGAATTCTCCGGGCGCGGTCAGCAACGACCGCGCCCCTTTTTTTGCACTGCGCCACCGAATGCAGCGCCCGTAGCGCATCCTCCCGTCGGGCGGCATGCCGACGCTGGCAGGACACGTGCCCCCCCTCCCCCGCGTTGACCCGGGCCGCCAATCCGGTCTACAATGATCGACTTTGCTGCGGCCCCGTCGCGCGTTACGGCAAGATGGTCGAATGCCAGCGCTGCGCGCGGCAAAGCGCCGTGTGGTCGCGGCGAATCGAAGCGTGCGGGAAGCCGCATCGCATTGCAACACGACTCGGGGGCGGCTGCCTTTCGAGCGCAACAACAAGCGAATGACATGAAAACCTTTTCCGCCAGAGCCCAGGACGTCGTGCACGACTGGTACATCGTCGATGCCACCGACAAGGTGCTGGGTCGCCTCGCCTCGCAGATCGCGCTGCGCC